>CAXBNB010000502.1:0-3939 GCA_963976505.1 uncultured Reichenbachiellaceae bacterium | reverse complement strand
TATACGCCCTTAAACTGGATGCTCCGGAAATCTCTGCTTCGAAAGAATCTGTGCTTCCTGACAAATTAACTGATGAAGCGCCTCTAAGTTTCATCTCAATATTTTCACTCTTAATGTTGATGTCGGCACTAGAAGCACCAGATAAATTCACATAGAATTCTGGCGACTCAAAGTCAGATATGTCATAGTTGGTTACACCCCACCCTTTTATGCTTTTCAACTCAGGTAATGAAATATAAACCTTAACAGGCTTCTTTTTAGAAGACTTCAAATTTATAAACCTGTCACCATCAAACTCTACAGAAAGTATGTCACCTATTTTTCTTACATAAACTTTATCCAAGTATTTGTCTACTCCCTTCACTTCCACGTGATAGGCATCTTCCCTTGACACCACAACACTTAAATTTCCTTTGGCTTCTATTTCGTTAAAATCCTCTAATTCGAATAATCTTCCTTCGCCAAAAGCTTTATCTTCATCATGATGCTTGATATTTTCTTTGCTTTTGGAAGATTTCGGTTCCTCTTCACAAGTAATACAAATCAAACCATTTTCAGTAAATATCCACTTGTTGGCATCCATTTGCCAGTAGTTATATCCATGTTGGCTGATACTAAAAATGTATTTTAGATCTCCCTCCATCATAAACACCTGATTGTAAGGAATATACAAAGTCATAGCCAATTCCTGAGCTCTAAAAACAGCATTCTCATCTAAAGAAAGGTTTGAATCAAAATGTAGGTTTGATCCTTCTTCACTGATATTGTAGTTTATCATCTCCGCATTTTCAATAGATGATTTTCTTGAATTTCCGCGAGATTTATAACGCATATCGAGCTTGTACAATGAGTCCGAATGTCCCCTAAGCTTCAAGTTCACCATATCATAATCTTCCATTCCCGCTTCTTTCAAGCCTATGACTGCATTCTTAGTAGTAAAATCATACGTTCTGGTTTCTCGATATTCGCCTTCTGAGCTAAATTCGCTTACTACTTTTGGTACAGAGATACCGATTCCAATCATACTCAACACCCAAAGGCCGAAGATCGTCCAACCCATGGCAGCATTCAAGACTATTTTTTTCGCCAAAATAGAAATACCAATCAAGGCTATTACTAGCAATGGAATAAAAGAAGAAACAAAAATGGATATGTATCCGAAAGTAGGAAAACTATTTCGAATCAACTCTATAGGTACATCATGAAAACTAACCAAATTGCTCCATCCTGACATAAAACCAAATACAACTGACGTAGCGATGATCAATCCCATCATACCACCCAGACCAATCGCAGTAATAGACAAGCCCGCTATTACCCTCAAAGCTTCTACTATAAACTTTGAAGCCGGTCCAAGAAGTTTTCCCAGCACTTGAAAAATAGCTGCAATCGCACGGAATGGAAATAAAAGAATTTTCACGAATAGCTTTTCTTCCCCCTCTTTAACATTGAGACTTTCTTTTACATTGTGCTCTATGTTAGAGAGGGTAACAGGCTTTCCCTGCATTTGCATTTTTTCGGTGATGGTATTTGCCAAAGGGGTAATAATCCACAGAATAAGATATAAAATTAGCCCAGATCCGCCGAGAAAAACTGTAAGCACAAATACCAGTCTAATCACTGTACTATCAACGCCAAAATAAGCAGCTATACCACTTGCCACACCTCCCAACACTCTGCTTTCCGGATTCCTATACATTTTTTTCAAGTCCTTGTCTTCCCCTAGGTCATGTGATCCCGGAACAACAATCCAAAGTATAATATAGGTTATCAATACTACTCCACTGATAGGACCGAAAAAGACATTAAGAAATAATAGTAACATGATTAACCTGATCCACAGTGGGTCTATTCCGAAATAATGTGCTATTCCAGAAGCAACTCCGCCGACAATCCTCTTCTTTTCATCCCTTAGCAATCGCTTAACAGCCGACTCTTCATGAGCTTCAGTACTATTCGATTTCTCTTTTGATTCGGCCACTTCTACTACATCTTCATCCTCTTGAATGTCTTCAAAATCGTCTGTAGTACCCATAGTAGCTATCAGAGCTGTAACATCCTCAATGGTCACGACCTGTTTGCCTTCATCTAGTTTGGTTAGAAAGATTTCGGCTATTCGACTCTCAATGTCCGCAATAATTTCAGAGCTGTCTTCATATGAAGCGAAATATGAATTAATAGACTCTAGGTATTCTTTTAGTTTGCTGTAGCCGTCTTCCTCAATATGAAAGATAATGCCACTGATGTTTATGCTTATGTTCTTTTTCATTTCAGTACTTTTTATACTTGACTGGTAAAGGCTCTTACCAGCTTGTTAGGTTAGATATTATTTGGTCGTTTTTTCTTTTACTTTATTAGACGATATTTTCTTGATCGATATTGCCAGTTCATTCCAGGTCTCCTCTAATTTTCCTAAGAATAAACTTCCCTCCTCTGTAAGTGTGTAATACTTTCTCGGCGGGCCGGAAATTGACTCCACCCATTTATAATCTACCAGACCAGATTTTCTCAACCTGGTGAGCAAAGGATAAAGCGTACCCTCAACAACTATGATCTTTGCAGAAGTAAGCTCTCCCAACATATCTGATGCGTAAACCTCACCTCGTGAAATGATTCTAAGAATGCAATATTCCAGAATCCCCTTCCGCATTTGTACTTGTGTATTTTCAATTTTCATTTTGCGTTTTTTACTTTTAAAAAGCGGTATAAGTAACCCAATGCTCTTACCACTTTTATCCTTAGTTTCTGACCTCACTACCCTATACGGCAAAAGTACCTTGCAAAGCCAAGTACCTAGTGATAAAAAGTAAAGATTGGTCAATATTCTTCATATAATTACTAAACTTATAAGTATAGTTATATAAAAAGGCGGAATTTATAGGAGATTAATATGCTGACTTATTGCTTTTCCTTTTTGACTTTGATCTTTTCAAGTGCATCGCGTATGTCATCTTCGGGCTTTATGATGGTGTAGTTTTCCCAAAAGGACCCATCGTAGTATTTAGCAGCTTCTTCAGAAAAAACCATTTCACTTTTGGCAATTTCATTTTTCTCAAATGGCTGTACTCCCATTAAGTACCTGTCCGTAATTACCATTTCAGAAACGGAATGAAATGTAGAGTTAAATAGCTTCTTTCTCCAATTACACTTTATCTTCAATTCATTTTTGGCATAGTACAAATACCACCTTCCTTTAAATTCTCGGTACTTTACCTCATAGCTTACCTGCAGTGGAGTCAACTTGGCCAACCTTGGCTTATCCTTTATCAAAGTCTTTCCTGCTTCCTTTACCACCTCGTCTGCATAGCCAAACTTAATCTCACTTATAGCCAATGTCTTCTCTTCTATATATATCTTTCCTGTATATAAGAGCAACTTATCCTTAGGTTTAAATGATATTTCAAAATGCCTTTTTCCATCGAGCGTCAAAATATCAGACAACTCATAGTCATAGTACTCCAATATATCTCGAGCCAATAGGTGTCCTGGATTTTTTACTATATCTAAAAGCAACATAGTATATGGCCCTCCCATCAGCTTAAATACCAAAGTGTCCTGGGCCTTATAGTCCTTGCTCCTAAACCCCTTATTAATTTTAATCTGGTCTCTACCCTGTTTTTGAATTGGCAATTTGAACACCTCAAGTACGCCCTGTGAAATATCAACATATCCATTGTTTTTCTTGATCACTTCTCGGTAAAATGTAGTCAACAACTCTGGGTTGATAGGATAATTTTCAGGAATTCTAGACAATGCTGTTCTTAGAATATTACTGGCTTCCCGTACCACCAGCTCTTCCATGATGATGATGGTAGGTTTGAGTCTAATTTCATTCTCATTTTCTTTAAGTGAAAGAATGCCTGCTTCAAAAGATTCATAGCCAATATTCGAAAACACAAGGTTTCTATCCACCAACTCATTTGGTATTTTTATTGAAAA
>CAXBNB010000501.1:0-3949 GCA_963976505.1 uncultured Reichenbachiellaceae bacterium | reverse complement strand
AGGTTCAACAATAAATCAGTTCTGACTGCAAAACAATACCCATCAATAAATACTGCCTTTCTGTATCTATTGGTATTCTTGTTGATCATTTGAGGATGTGGAGAACCATTTTTATTAACGGAAGGACCATATACCCCAATCGCGGAATTATCGAATGCTTTTTTAGCCTTAACTACTAGTTTTTCATGCTCTGAAATTTCTACATCCGAGGCAATAATATAAACAAATTTGTATTTGGTAATGTTCTTTTTTAGATGCTCACCGATAGCATTGATCATACCACAGTAATACACATTTCCTAAAGAGATTTTGAAATGTTTTTTTTCTTCCTGATTCAATTCAGACCCACTATCTATGCAAATAACATCGCTGTGTTTTTCAAAATGTACCTTTAACTTAATGGCATTTGAAGTGTGTTTATGATTTATAATGGCTATTAACACTAAATAAGACAGTAGGTGATGGATTTTTTATCCTTAGTACAAATAAACTTAAGATTGAAATGATGTATGGTATTATTGGTTGTTTTTTTTTGAACTAGCTAGAGATAGAAATATATTTTGGATAGGGTGAATAGGCTTAAATAATGTTTTAATTTTGGCGGCTAAATTATAATTAAAGGAAATGCGAATTATTATTTTAGCAATGTTAGTTGCTGGCTTATTTCATTCATCTTTTGGTCAGGTTATATACCCTAATCATTATATTAAGAATTACCTGAAATTATTGGATCTTGAGAATGAGAACTTCGAATCAGGTATTACTTTGCATCCCTCAATAATATCTGCTTACGCACCAGATAGTTCATTGAAAAATGATATTTGGGATGGTAAATTTGAGTATCTAAACCTAGATAACAAAAGGATACAAGTACTTGATCCATCCTGGAGTGCTAGCTTCAATTCTAAATATCCAAGAGGGTACAATGATGGAGCACAATGGCAGGGTAAAGGGTTCAATTCTGCTCTTAATTTTGGTGTGACAGGCAGAATTGGAATACTGCATTATACGTTTGCTCCGGTAGTTTATATGGCACAAAATAAAGCTTATACGATTGTGGAGAATTCTGCTGCTCGCAACGAATTTGCTTATCCGTTTGCTCACAATATAGACTGGGTACAACGCTATGGGAATGAGCCCTTGTATGCTTTTCATCCTGGTCAATCTGAAGTGAGGTTGGTTTATAAAAAGGCTACTATTGGTGTAAGTACTCAAAATATGACTTGGGGGCCTTCACAGTTCAATCCAATACTGATGAGTGTCAATGCTGGAGGTTTTCCACATATAGACTTGGGTACCAACGCTCCGGTTAATACATCCATTGGAGATGTTGAATTTAAAAGCTATTGGGGAATACTGAAGGAATCAAAGTATTTTGATTCAGATGACAGCAACAATGATAGGTATGTTACTGGTTTTGTGTTGGGCTATAGGCCTAAATTTATTAAGGGGCTAAGTTTAGGTTTCAATAGGGTATTGTATCAAAGAAGTAAGGATTTTGATTTTAAAGATGTATTTTCTGGTTTTAGTGAGTTTTTTAGTGGATCTGATGAGGAGTTAGATGGTCGATTAGTAAATGATGCTTACGATCAAATGGGATCGATTATGGTGCGATGGTTATTTGAGGAAGCCAGGTTTGAAACTTATGTAGAATTTGCACGCAATGATTTCAGTGGAGGTATTACTGATTTTTTGCTCCAACCTGAACATACCAGAGCTTATACTTTAGGATTTATTAAAACAGGTAAAATTCAGGATAATACAATTAAGTTTGTGTATGAACATACGAATATGGGTAATTCGAGAACCAAATTGACCCGTCCCACACCTACGTATTACATACACCACATTGTTCCACAAGGCTACACCAATTTGGGACAAATACTTGGGGCAGGAATCGGTCCGGGTTCCAATTCAGATCAAATTCAATTAAACTATTATACCCCAAATGGGCTACTTGGTTTTGAGGTTCAAAGGATTAGGTTCAATGATGATTACTTTTTTAGCAAATATGCAGGAGTTGAAGGCCCACCACATGATGTAGAATATACTTTTGGATTTAATTATCTTAAATTCATGGATAAAGTAACTATCAACTTAGGTGTTGACTATAGTGTGCGTACAAACTGGCAATATCTTAAGGGAAAAAATGTAGGCAATTTGTACACCTACTTTTCAATTACCAGAAGGTTAAATCATAATTAGACAATTGTTTAATGAGATTTTATAAATATATTATTTGGGCTATAGTAATTGGGACTATTGTAGGTGTATATTATCATGTGCTAACCGAACCTGCAAGTCAGAAAGAGTCATACTTGTTGCAGAAAATACATTCTGGTAAGTACATTGCTTTTTATAATATTGATAATGAAGCAAGAGTACTGGTGAATGATTCTTTGATTTTTGATAGTGGTATTATCAATAACAATCCGGTGTTGGATTTGGAAGTGGGGTTGTTAGAGTCTCTTAGAAAAGGAAAAAACCTTGTGAAGGTTGAACTCAGAAATAGGGATTGTGATACCTGTGAGCCCACACCTTGGGGAATTAGATATGAACTAATAGAAGATGGTGAAGTGGTGGATTTTGTGCATCAAAATTCTACAAATGAAGACCTTGGCGGAGGTCTGAAGTTTGAAAAGATTCACGAAATTTTTCATACTCCAGTGGAATGAACGAGCAAGAGATATTTCAAGCAAAAAAATAATTCACAGAGAAAGTAATAAATGAGTCAATCCATTCATATAAACAAGGTTATTTCTACATCAGACTTGAAGGAATTTGTGAAATTCCCTTTCCAACTCTATAGGAATGATCCTAATTGGGTTCCTCCACTTGTGAGAGATGAATTGGCTGCATTAAACCCTAAAAAAAATCCTTCCTTTAAGCATTGTGAAACTTCTTTTTGGTTGGCGTATAGAGGAGAGCAAGTGGTAGGTCGTATCGCTGGGATAATACATAAAAAGGAGGCAGAGGAAAAACAGATGGTTCGTTTTGGCTGGATAGATTTTGTTGATGATCATGAGGTTTCTAAGTTGCTATTGGATACTGTAGAAGGGTGGGCAAAAGAACGGAACATGAAAGGTGTTCATGGGCCAATGGGTTTTACCGACATGGATTTTGAAGGCATGCTGGTGGAAGGTTTTGATGAAGTTTCTACCATTGCTACTATTTACAATTACCCGTACTACAACGACCACCTTTTGGCGCATCAATTCGTGAAATCTACTGACTGGGTGGAGATCGAGGCTGGTATTCCTGAGCAGGGTCTTGAGAAATTGGAGCGAACTGCAAAATTCGTAGCGAATAGATTTAAACTCAGAACGGTTGAATTTAAGACCACCAAGGAGATGAAACCCTATGGTCCTAGAATGTTTGATGCATTGAATGAATCTTATGCGGATCTATATGGTTTTCATCCGCTTTCGAAAGAAGAGATAGACAATTACCTGAAGCAATATTTCAGCTTTTTGATTCCAGGATTTGTTGCTATAGTTGTTGATGAGGAAGACAATGTAGTGGCTTTCGGAATCACCATGCCATCTTTGTCAGAGGCTTTTCAAAAAGCAAAAGGAAAATTATTTCCGTTTGGATTTATTCATATTTTAAAAGCGCTGAGAAAAAATACTATAGCTGATTTGTATTTAGTAGGTGTGTTGCCAAAATACCACAACATGGGTGTAACTGCCATGATAATAAACCATATATATAAAGGGTTTCGGAAGTGGGGGATAAAAAAAATATATACAAATCCGATTTTAGAAAGTAACAAGGCTTTGCTCAATCATATGGGAATGTTTGCTGAAAAGAGCAGGACAAGAAAAAAAAGAAGATGCTATGTTAAAAAAATCTAACAACCTTAAGCCCATAGCGGTAATACTTGGAGGGTCAAGCGGTATTGGATTGGCAACTGTTGATAAACTGGCAATGGAAGGTTTTAAAGTCATTG
>CAXBNB010000500.1:0-3950 GCA_963976505.1 uncultured Reichenbachiellaceae bacterium | reverse complement strand
TCTTCATAAAAGAATCATGGGTGATTTCTTGGGCCACATCACGATTTGCACAATACGATAAGCTAACGGCCATGACATATCCATAGTACCACTTATACTGAAGTTCTTGGTATTTTTCCGATTCTATTGCACAGCCAGCAATTATTTCTCTCTCCTCCTTTTCAGAGTACTTCTTCAAATTAAGTTAGTATTTTTGCACACGAATTATCTATGCCCAATGATTTTTAAAATCAAATATAACGCATGGTATTCCATGCTATTAAAACCATAATTTCTCCCAATACGTAAAATTATTTACAAACGCTACAGTTTTCATTAGAAAGAAAATATAATAGGATATTAAAACGGAAAGATGTGTCACTAATGATATAGTTTTAATTCTAAAAGTTATCTGGTAAAATTATTCCGGTTTGCGTCTTTAAAATAGCATAAATGAAACCCTGAACAGCCTAAATTGGTTACATTATCAGAAAATACTGGGCATAAGATGTAAATTCACAACCATGCTTTGATAACATATTGATCCTTATTTAATGGCTTTGGTCTATTTCTATTAAAAAATAATATTTAACAGTTTCGTCCGGTTTCAAAGTGATAAGGTGGTGCTTTTTCTCGATATCTTTTGGAGAATCTTCAAAATCGTGATGTGAGGCCATAGGTTCAATACAGACAAACGGATATCCCGGAGGGCTCCAAATATTGACATTCGGAAAATTACCCAGAATCAAACTTATATAAGGCTTTTTGCCAGATCTGGCCAGACCAATTTTATTGATAATTGAGTCTTTGATGAAAATTCCAGTATTGGGAATCCTGGCATCATCAAGTCCAAGATTTGTCTCATTTTGTAAAAAAGGTGCTGCTGAATCTTTTAAAAGACTATTCTTAATAAGTCCTCTTTTGGCAGAAAGTGATTTAAAAAAAAATAACTCATGTCTTTCTCTATCATTTGATTGACCGAGTGACAGATTGAACCCTGGATGCCCTCCCAGTGCAAAATACATGCTTTGGGTGTCGTTGTTAGTGACGATATATTCGTTCAAAATGGTATTGCCAATCAATTTATAGCGAACAAGAAGGTTAAACAAAAATGGGTAGTTTTCGTGCAAAACCTCTTCATCGGGGACATAACTTAATGTTACCTCATTTTTAGATTTGTGCTTTAGGGTCATAAGACTCTGTTTTATGATTCCCATTTTTGGCATCTCGTATTTCACATTACGAAAATAAAACTCATCATCTCTGAACCTGACATTGACCGGAAACATTATGGGAGACCTATCTGGCCAATATTTACTATTTCCTTGCCATAGGTACTCAAACTTGCTAACCTTGCCTTGTATGCTTTGCAACTCAGCTCCTTTTTTGTTTATTGAGATTTTAATGGAATCATTTTCGATCCAAAATACTTCAGAGCTTTGCCCAATGGCTGTAAAGCACAATGTTAAAAATGAACATAAAAAACCCACCTTCGAATTTGTTAAACTACAACTATACTTAATTGTCTTGTTTGAATTTGTTCTTCTCATGTTCAATGGATTGATTTACGATCTGAATTTCACCATAAGGGTTGACCTTAGAAGTAAAATGAAGAAAAGCGCAGACCGGCTGCGCTCTCCCAACAAACTAACTAACGCAAATCAACTTCAGTATCTTATGATTGTTTAAAATGATTGCTTATACAATTGAGGAGCTCAATGACAATTCAAAAGTCAACCCCGGGCTTTCAACTGATCTTCCCCTTTGACCAAATCTGAATTATGTTTCTTTACCAAGGCTTGAATTTGTTCGATGATATCAAGATTGCTATCGGCAACATTAAATTTTTCAGACGGGTCCACTTCAAGATTGAAGAGAAGCGGGGGGTTATGTTCTTCTCGTGCCGGTGGGCCATAAGCGCCTTCAGTAATGAAATGTGCCTTGAATGCTCCCAATCTAACAGCATAGAGCTCATCTCCCCTATAATAGAATACTTCTTTTCTTTTGCTCGGCGTTTTTTCGAAAAGCGTTGGGCCCAGGTCTGTTCCGTCCATTTTTCGATCATCGGGTAGGGGTACATTTGCCAATTTACTGAAGGTGGTAAATAAATCCATGGTGGTGCCAATTTGGTTCACCAAACCAGGTTGTATTCGGCCAGGACTCCAAAAAATACAGGGTTCACGCATACCTCCTTCCCAAGTTGAGCCTTTTCCTTCTCGCAATAGCCCGGCACTTCCACCTTCTTGTTTCATGATGAGCCATGGTCCATTGTCAGAGGTGAAGACCACAATGGTATTTTCGTCGAGGCCGTTATTTTTCAGTTCGGCCAATATCTGCCCGACCCCGTGATCAATCTCTTCCACGACATCTCCATAGATGCCCCTATTGCTGGTACCCAAAAAATCTTTCGAGGCAAAAAGAGGTACATGTGGAAGGCTATGGGCCAAATAGAGAAAAAATGCATTTTCTTTGTTTTGTCGGATGAACTGAACAGCCTCTTCATTATAACGTTTTGTCAATGTGTTCTGATCAGCTGGCCGTTCCACTATCTCGGTATTGCGCATGAGGGGAACGTTGAAAGTGTTTATATCCTTTTTTTCTTCTGACTTCCAAAAATCAATATATCCCTGAGCAGACCTAAATGGTATGATATTGTCCATGTCATTGCTGTAAGGAATTCCAAAATAGTAATCGAACCCTTGACTTGTTGGTAGATATTCTTCTTTATGGCCTAAATGCCATTTACCTATACAGGCCGTTGCGTAATCGACTTTTTTTAATTGTTCCGCAAGGGTTACCTCATTCTGCGGCAATCCATTGTGGGAATCGGGAAAAAGGACGCGGTTTACCTTGCTTGTCATTCCATTTCTGATGGGCAACCTCCCTGTCATCAGTGCCGCCCTACTGGGGGTACATACGCTGGATCCCACATAGAAGTTCGTCCATTTTTGGCCTTCAACCGCCATTTGATCCAAATTTCGTGTATGTATGGTTGGATGACCGTAGGAACTCAAATCACCGTACCCTAGGTCATCGGCAAAAATGACCACGAAGTTCAAGGGTTTATTTTGCCCTTTAGGTTCTCGATCCGTCTCAGTTCGTTGTTCGGAACATGCGATTGTGAACGAAAAGACTAAAAGTATTAAAACCATGTTTTTGCTCATGAATCTAATTGTATCTATTTTCATTTGAATTGATTTTATTATTTTCAATATTCAGGCCTAGAGTTTGGTGAATACGCTAGGATTTACAAAGAAGCCTTTCTGTTGATCGTTAAAGTTGGAAGAAAGCTTAGTAGGCGGACCATTCAAGTCGGCCCACACATCTGCTCTTCCCTTTTTATGGTTATTTGCATACCCAAAAGAACTTTTAATGGTTAATATCCAGGATTTTGTTCCAGATTGGAATTAGCATCTAGTTCTCTTTGCGGAATCGGATAAAGCACATGAAAATCTTGGGCATTTTTCCCCCTTGCCCGGGCCCTAGAAATCATGACCCCGTGCCTAATCTGGTCTTCCCTGGCATTTCCTTCAAAATAAAATTCCCATTCCCTTTCACGCAAGATGGCATCCCGCAACGAGTCTTTATTGAAACTTCCCAAAATCAAGGGAATGACTCCGGCCCGGTTTCTGATCTCATTAACTAGGTCAATAGCTTCTTGGGTGGGCCCGTTCAGTTCATTCAGCGCTTCAGCCCTTGTCAACAATATGTCAGCATACCTGATGACCACGATATCATTGCCAGCGGAAGGTCCTACCGCATTTGGATCAAAAGGCAACTTATAGGGGTGTGATTGGTCCTTGCCCAACCCTAATACAAGTTGACCCGTTGATGTACTTTCCCATTCCGTTATTATGCGACTGGTTCGTGCATCTGTTGCCTCAAAGGAGTTGACAAAATCATCGAAGATGTATGTGCGTGCCGCAAACACCGAATTGTTGGGAAAAGGCCGGGGATAATCAGGAGGAAAT
>CAXBNB010000499.1:0-3966 GCA_963976505.1 uncultured Reichenbachiellaceae bacterium | reverse complement strand
CATGAGCAAAAGAAAAGCAGGAATCTGACGAAAACTAACTGGATATTGATTGTACATAGTAGAAATAGTTTGGCAAAAAAATGATTGTATGTTAAAACATACCAATTCTGTATTGGTAAAATTGGTTTGAATAATAACCGAAAACCATCTCTATTTTGTTGAAAATCAACTGTATTATAGCAACTATTCTTTTCTTAAGACTGGTCATTTATATAATACTGTCAATTAGATAAATGACCTTTAGGGATAATATTCTCTTCTCTTTAGTCCTAGATAACCAAAAGTTATTCCTACTATGATAGGCACGTAAGTACTTGACTGGTTTAATTCTTGAAAGTACGGATCATAACTCGACTCAGAATACCCTTTTTCATACACCCGTCTTCCAATACCAATCCCTGCAAAAATGTCCATACCGAATCCCGCATCTCCCGGATATCGCATGAGCCTGGTACCCACAAGAATGCCATAATGGTACCTGGACTCTTTGGATCCAATATTCACAACTCGTTCGGGATCATTTGCATCTTCCACATTGACCCTGTTGTTGATATATTGATATCCTAATTCATGACCGAAATAAAACATTCCAGAAGCACGATCCTGATTGTAAAATTTTTGTCTGAAGCTTATTGTACTTCCGGTTTGAAAAATATCATTTTGCTTGATTTCTTCAGTCCGTCCGAAAAAGGGGTTCCGATTTAAAGTATAGGACAACTCATACCCCAACCTTTCTTGAATATAATATTCCAACGCAAAAGGTAACCTTCCAATAGGCATCAACAATGGATTGGTAGAAAGAATCACACCCTTATATTCATTTACCACAGGAGAAAAGTACCTCAACTGCTTGCTTTTAAAGCGGTATTCAGGTTTATCGTATTTTTTTCTTGAATCGGATGATTCTTCAAGTGATTCTGCCGTCCTGAATATAGGTTGTTCGTCTTCATACAAAGGAAAATAGGTCCCAGCCAAATCACCGTCCTTTTTGTACAACCTCCATTCTCCAATTTTTTTATCTTCAGACAATACCCCTGCCATTTTCTTGGAACCATCACTGTAGTATCCGGTATATTCACCCGTTCCCTTTTTAAAGTCCGCTACACCTTCTACATCACCATTCTCATCATAATAAGTCCATAACCCATCCCTCAGCCCTTTTCTAAAAAAACCGGATAAACGGAGTTTTCCACTGCTATAGTATTCCTTGTAGGGGCCTGTTCCTTGTTCATATTCTCCCGTCCCTTTTATTTCTCCGGTTTGGTAATACAAATTCCAATACCCATCTTTCAATCCTTCTTTCTGTATTCCTTCGGCACTCTTAGTTCCATCTTCATGATAATAGATCCAATTTCCGACAAGGCTTCCTTCTTCATACCCTCCTTCAGATGAAATATTTCCATTCTTGAAAAAATATTTCCATGGCCCAGTTTTCAATCCATTTTTATAATATCCTCTAGCCAGTTTCTCACCTGCCTCATAATAATAAGTCCAAAGGCTATCGCTTTGACCATTTTTATTCAACCCCTGCATTTTGAGTTTACCTGACGAATAAAATTCAGTATAAGTTCCCACGCCATTGTCGTAGTATGCTTGTGCCTTTAACTCACCATCTTCATAGAAATAGTTCCAGATATCTTCTCTAATGTCCTGATTGTACTTCCCTTTGCTTTTGATTTCTTGATTCTCGAAATAATAAGTCCAATCCCCAACTTTCATATTATTCTCCAACAAACCTTCAGACCTTTTACCCCCCTGCTCAAAATAATAAGTCCAAATTCCAATACTCTTCCCCTTTTCAAATGCTCCTGCAGTTTTGAGGTTTCCATTTTCGAAATAGTATTTCCAAAGACCTGAAGCTTCATTGTTGACATAATTCCCCTCTGACTTCAATGACCCTGAAAGAAAAAAGGAAGAGTATTTTCCTTCCAGTTTATTGTCAATAGTATCATTGATGTAGTATCGCTCTTTTTTTACTTTCTGTGCTTCATCATAATAGGTAGTTTTGACATACCCTCCCTGTCCGACAACACATTTGGTTGAAATGAAAATCACGCATAATATGAGTAAAAAACAATTTTTCAATTTTCTAAAGAAGTCAGGTTTCTGCAATAGTCCATACTACAAATTTGCAAATTAAATTCGAATTTGAACTTTTCTATAAAAAATGGTTTCCTGCAGCAAGAGTAACAAAAAAAATGATGGCGCTTTTAAAGTAGGAATTTGATATATAGAGTGCTTTTCTTAGAAATTTATCCTCCTATTTTGATGTAAAAAAACAATCAGGATGAATTAAATTACTTATACATTTGTCATAGGCAACCCTAAAAAAAACTCCAAGATGAGCAAAGCTGAAATTCCTCAAAATATTTCCAAATCTAGAAATTTCAAAGATGAATTTGAATCACCTGATTTGTACCTCCTTGATGACCTTCTTACCGAAGAACATAAGTTAATTAGGAGTTCGATCCGTGCGTTTGTAAAAAAAGAAATTACACCAAACATTGAAAATTGGGCTGAAAACAATCATTTCCCAAAAGATATTGTAAAGAAATTTGGAGATGTAGGCGCTTTTGGCCCAACAATTCCAAATGAATATGGAGGTGGAGGTTTGGATTACATTTCCTATGGACTCATTATGCAAGAAATAGAACGAGGTGATTCTGGTATGCGATCTACAGCTTCCGTTCAAGGCTCTTTGGTGATGTTTCCCATTTATAAATTTGGATCAGAGGAGCAGAAGCGAAAATACCTACCAAAATTAGCTTCAGGTGAATTTTTAGGATGTTTCGGGCTTACCGAACCTGACCATGGCTCCAATCCATCTGGAATGACCACCAACTTCAAAGACATGGGTGATCATTACCTGCTCAATGGTGCCAAGATGTGGATATCCAATGCACCCCAAGCAGACATAGCTGTAGTATGGGCGAAAAATGAAGAAGGTAGAGTTCACGGACTCATAGTCGAGAGAGGAATGGAAGGTCTTTCCACTCCTGAAACTCACGGCAAATGGTCCTTGCGTGCAAGCTGCACAGGTGAGTTGGTATTCGACAATGTGAAAATACCCAAGGAGAATTTACTACCAGGTAAAAATGGGTTGGGTGCACCTATGAACTGCTTGGATTCAGCAAGATTTGGGATCGCCTGGGGCACCATAGGTGCAGCCATGGACTGCTACGATTCCGCCCGCAGGTATGCTGCACAACGCATACAATTTGACAAACCCATCGCATCATTTCAGTTGGTTCAGAAAAAATTAGCAGAAATGCTCACAGAAATTACCAAAGCACAACTACTCAACTGGAAGCTGGGGAAAATGATGGAAGAAGGAAAGGCAACCACAGTTCAAATTTCTGTTGCAAAAAGAAACGCTGTAGAAACCGCACTAAATATTGCTCGTGAAGCCAGGCAAATACATGGTGCCATGGGTATTACAGGAGAATTTCCTATGATGAGACATATGATGAACCTGGAATCGGTAGTTACTTACGAGGGGACGCATGACATTCACCTGCTCATACTAGGAAATGAAATCACCGGTATCCCAGCATTTAAATAATTTCAAAAACCTGTCAGTGTATCATTATTTTCCTAAATTGGGATGTACCCAACTTACTAATCGCTATCAAACTATATAAATGACCAACACTTTAAAATATATTCTATGGGGAGTGTTTGCATTTTTGGCAATAGTAATCGGTCTTTACCCTGGGTTATACTTTCTACTTGATATGCAAAACGGGCTTCTGGCCAGTAAACCAGAGGCACTACTGCTTGAAACTTCGTGGGTTGTCGCCTTTTATTCACACATAAGCTTTGGTGGCCTTTCTTTGATTTCTGGTTTCTCACAATTCAGCACACGACTGAGAAAAAGAAGGCTAAAATTTCATAGATCACTAGGCAAAATTTATCTCCTATCCGTGCTCATTAGTGGCACCTCAGGATTATTTATCGCTATCCATG
>CAXBNB010000498.1:0-3979 GCA_963976505.1 uncultured Reichenbachiellaceae bacterium | reverse complement strand
AAAAATATGCTAAATAGAAAAATCACCTTATTACTTCCATTCATTTTGCTTTGTTTCTGCGCATGCGAAACAAAAAAAGAGATCGACAAAAAAGACCTCATGTCAATTGCTCAAGCAAACAACATCAAAAAAGGGGAGATAATTATTGAGGAGATAAATACTATTGTGACTAATTGGGAGGATTTTGCTCTCGAAGCAAAGGTTAATGACCAAAAAACGAAAGAAATTAAGCAGCACCTACACGTCTTGAAATAAGTAAAGGGTGTTACTCTATAAAAACAGGTTTTTGATTTTTAAGAACCCTTTATACTGTATTTAGTAAAGTATGAAGAATAACTATACCCTACTCGAACTGAGCGTAATCTAGTTTATCCCAAATGTAACCCTTTGCGATCTCTGGCACATTGCCTATATAATCCATGTCCTTCCTTTGCCGTAGGTTACGGACAGTTTCAAATGCTAACTTTTCCTCCTCATAGGGTCTGCACAACTCCAAAATTCTTTGTTGGAAAATCTTCTCGTCTGCTGGGTCTTGTCCTTTGTCTACTGGATATGGCTGTAAATATTCGCCGATTTGCTCCTGATCCAGTATGACCAACATCCTATGCCCTGTACGCTTAACCATGGCTGGATTGTTATGGATTTTGGCTAACATAGGATTGGCAGAGCAAGTAAGGACTGCTATGGTATTTTTAACTATCTCTTCCCCTGTATCCTCATCAACGAGGGTATTCTTGTTATAAATACCTGCAACGTACAAAGGCTCATTGTCTTTTTTATAAATGCGGAAAGGGTATGTTTTACTTTTATAATTATGATGCTCATAATAAGCATCTAAGAGCATCACACAGCGACCATATTTGGCAGCAGAAGCAAAGCCCTTCTTTTCAAACATCGTGGCAGATTGCACATTTAAATTGTTATTGTACGGCTTGCGCGGGTCAGTAGCCTCACTCACAGTCTTCACCCAGAAGGGGATGAATCCCCATTCGGCAACTTTCGTTTTTAAAGGCTGTCCCCAGGTATAGATTACAGTTGGTGGGTGCGCAAATCCATTCACATGGTAAAATGCAGGCCACTGAATTTCTTCTGCTTTCGAGTCATCATGAATAGATTCTTTTTCTTTGCTCAGCTGATTTTTGGCCGTTTCAAAACCCCGCTCCTTCACAACCAGTTTCAATTGTTTTTCCAATTCGTTGATGTCACTCTTAGAAGCTCCTAAATGTTTAGCAGTTCGGATTTGACGGGAGATTAAATAGGCTGCATCGTAACACATATCACATTCTGGACAGTTTACTTTAAAGGTAGTGACATTTTTGAATATTTTCTGCTCAGACATTTTTCTGCCCATGTATTTTAGTCTGGAATCAAAACTAAAGATACATCAAAGACATACTATTTTAAATGACTATTAAGGTCATTGAAACACTCGCAATTCTTTGTCAGGAAGGCCATCACCCCACAATTGACTCATTCCCTTCACCTGAGCTTTTGTATCTGATTTTTTGGCATTCTCATTCCGTATTTTACAAAAAACTTGGTCTTCGTTGAATAACGATGAGGCAAACCCTCTAGCTCCTAATATGATCGACTTGGTCTTGTCATACCTTAACTGCTCGAAGCTTTTAAATGCCAATTCAAAATCATCAGGACTGTTGCTAAGGCACTGCGCAAAATGCCATGCGTCTTCTATCGCCTGACATGCACCTTGCCCACTTGTTGGCAAGGCAGCATGAGCAGCATCTCCGAGCAAGCAAACATTATGGAGATGCCATTGCTGGATGGGGTCATGGTCAAAGACTTCTATTCTCTTGATGTTTTCTTCTGCTGTGGCGGCAATAATTTGCCGAATGGGATGAGGCCAATTATTAAAAATGGCTACCAGTTCTTTTTTGTTGCCTCCGATAGGCTCACCTAGTCCTAGCGGCAGCCTCTTGCACCCCGCCCAATAGGATTTGGTGTCAGAGATGGGAACATACCCGAAACGCTCTCCCACTCCCCAATAATCCTGAACACTTTTCTGTTTGTTGATGTCTAAGGGAGTTCCATCAATCAGCCCCACCCAATTCACATAATGCTGATAAACCGGTTGATTGTTTCCCGTTAGAAATTTCCGAGCTACAGATTTCATCCGCCCATCGGCACCAACAATGATATCGGGGGTGATTTTTTCACCATCATCAAATTCGACACAAGTCCGGCTGTCCTGATTGGTATAAATGCTTTCAACATTTTTGGAATAGTGGATGTTGAATTGAAGGTCTTTTAGTTTGTCAAGCAGAATTTGCGTCAATTCATAACGGCTTATAGCGTAACTGGAAAAACCAAGCGCCTTTTCCAAATCTGTGATGGACAATTCTCCCAAAAATTCTCCGTCAGAAGAATGCCTCACCATTTTCAATAAACCTCCGCCCACCTTACTGACTGCATCCTCTAGCCCAAGATGGTGTAGGATGCAAGTAGCATTTGGCCATAAAACCAACCCTGCACCAAGATTGACATTTGGCTTCAATCTTTCATAGATATTGATTTTTCTGAATCCTCTCTGATGTAGGGTGATTGCAGTAGTTAACCCGCCTATGCCTGCACCCAAAATGGCGATTTCCCGATTCATCAACGACATAATTACCTTATCGCATTAGTTTTGAAACTGTGACATACGTCTGGAAATAAGCAGGAATATTTTTTGATTATTTCACCCAGTAGTCAACCACCAACACATCTTCAAGAACGGGTCCGAGCATTCCACCAAATGCTTTGTGGTCGGGATGCGGCAGGTATATTGCCCTATCTTCTTCGCTATCGAATGTAAGAAAAAAGCAATGGGTAAAACCTTTATCCAATCCTTCAGGGCTATTGTTCAATCCCCACTCAAGGTCTTTTATCTGAGGTATTTTCCCTTTTAAAGCCACAAATGCATCTTTTACTTTGGCAATGGCTTCAGGGGTGGCACTTTCTTTAAACTTCAATAGCACCACGTGCCTCAATTGCTCTTTTTTCATAGTTGATGTAGGTTTTTCATCTGATTTTGCTTCCTGGTTTCCAGTGCTATTGGCACAGCCGGAAGCAAGGATAAAAACAAATAACAGAGCCGTAACAAACGACTTAAATACTAGGTTTTGGTTTTTCATTTGATGGCGTTTTAGAATATTAAGATTTCAAAGCTAACAATACCGAATCAACTTTCCTTATCGGTTTTATTTTGGTGCTTTGAATACTGGTACTGCGCTGCATGCCTCTCCATACATGATGCTTTTGACCACAGGCTTCAAAAGTCTAGTGATTTCCACATAAGCAAACTCGGGAACAGGATAGCGTCCACATCCTTTGATTATTACCCTGGCATCTTCAAATTGATTCAGATCGATTTTCGATAAAGCATCCTGAAACAAATACTGCTCAAGTTTTTCCAAAGAACCATAAATTACATTTTTCGCAAAAGAATCTAAAGCAGATACCAGTAGCATGTATGCCCAAGTGGGTACTATGGCATCTGTGGAGCAAATAATAGCAACATTTTTGTCTTGATAAACAGACCAATCATTTTCTTTTACAAACTCACGAAAGTCCTTTTCCTTCAATACAAAACCATTGAATAAATTTTGTTTGATATCATAAACGACACTTTCCCCCTTGTCGTAATAGTCTTCCAGATCAAAATTGGTCAATGAACTATTGGCTACCCGATTTAAAATTTCTCCTTCCATAAGCTTAGAATTGCTTCTTTTTTGATTTAATGATTCTGAATTCTTTCAAGTAGAACGGTTCGTAGTAAGCCAGGTTTTCAAATTCTTGTTTTTCGTACTTAGCATACGCTAATTCTCCTATCTCTTTGGCCGAAGGGATGATGTTTCCAATGAAAGCAGCGTTCTCTTGAGTCAATATAGGTTGACACTTGTCCGAGCCATCTCCAAAAAACAAAACTTTCTTTTGGCTCAGATAACTTGAAAAAGAATTTTCATCGATTATTTCTGCTTTG
>CAXBNB010000497.1:0-3980 GCA_963976505.1 uncultured Reichenbachiellaceae bacterium | reverse complement strand
AGTCTTGTAGGTCCGAACGGGCAATACCACTGTCTAATAACGCTAACAAATAAGAAATTATATTGGTCGAAACCAGTCTGTTGTCGTCAAGTTTCAGGCTTGCACTTCCGATTTTGTCTGATAGAATTCCATCCTGTTGATTAAGGATTCTAATATTGTTATTTTGATAGTCCAGCTTGATCAGTCCATTTGATGTTCCGACCCATAGATTTTCGTTGACATCCTGTTCTATGGAATTGATGCTCTTGTCCTGTAAGACTTCAAAATCATACTGTAGAAATGTATTGGTTTCCTTTTGAAAGCGAGATAACCCGGTATTGGTGCCCAGCCAAAGATTAAACTGCCTGTCTTCGAATATGGTGTTAATGAAATTACTATTTACAGTAGTGGTATCTCCAATAATGTGTCTGAAGTGTTGAAACTCTTCCCTTTCTGGAATAAATTTTTTCAAACCATCACCGTCTGTACCAATCCAGATTTGACCCAGATGATCTTGAAATATTCGGTTGGTTTTATGATAATAGCCTATGCCATTTGGTTTGTTTGGGTCGCAATCGAAACGTGTTATTTTTTTAGATATAGGATCAAACCTATTGGCTCCCAATATTTTTCCAGTCCATATTTGATTGTCCAATGTCTGTGTGATTGAAGAAAGGCTGGTCTTGTTGGAATGTAAATACTCGTTTAGTTTTTTACCATCACTTGTGTATTCATAATATTTTTGCTGATCAGCAACCCACACTTTGTTTCTGGCTCGATTTGTTATATAGGTTTCCCCATGAAATCCTGATAACCTGGTGCTGAGTGTTTTCTTCGACTTGTCAAAGATATTAACGCCTTCGTTGGTAATTACCCAATAGTATGAGTCAGTATTGGCTATACCACTTATGTTTCCTTCGGTCAGAAAGGAGTTGAATATTTTTGGTTTTTCTTCAACAAGAAAAAAAGTGCCATTTGTACCAAGTATCCAGGTCGAATTATCTTGTTTGCTTGTATAAATTTCATCAAGGGATTTTGCTTGGTTGTCATAAAAATGGCCAATAGGTATATGGTGTTGTATCTCAAAATTGGAATTCAAAATAAAAACACCGTCATTACCTGTAAACCAACACCTTCCTTTATTGTCTTTCTTTATACGGTTGACACGATTTATAGGGAGATTGAGTTGCTCAAGTATATTTTGCTTGTTCAAAAACGATGTTGGAACACCAGAAGTAAAAAGCCTGTTGTTGAAATATGCTAATGAAAAATAGTATTTGTTTTCCGGTTGAAATTTTTGATAAACTCTTTTAAAAGTTCCATCTTTTGGGTTGAAAATATTGAAGCCTTTCCATGTGCCGATGTATAAATTTCCACCCGGTGCTTCTTCGATTGCCAATACGTTGTTGTGGCTTATGCTGCTGCTGTCGGTTACAGCATACTTATATGAACTGAAACGGTTGGTAGTTCTGTCCATAATGTTGAGTCCTCCACCGTCAGTGCCTATATAGAACTTATTGTCAGTTGTTTCAAATATCACTTTTATCTCATTGAAACTGATGCTAGTCGTATCGTTATCATCATGAATAAACCTCTGAAAGCAATCGCAGTTTCTATCGTACTTTAATAGACCTCCTCCATAAGTACCTACCCACAAGGTGCCTGACATGTCTTCATAAAGGCACATGATATAATTGTCGGTGATGCTGGTAATATCTTTCGGGTCTCGTTTGTAGTTTTTGAAATTACCTCCATCGTAGCGCCAAAGTCCACTTTTGGAAGCAATCCAAACAAAACCGAATTGATCTTCCAGCATGTCCAAGGTTTGGGTTTCTCTCGGAAGGTTGAATGTGGTGATCTCAAAATTCTCAGTGTTTTGAGCCAGACATACATCAGGACTATTGAAGCCCAGGTATAAAAGAAATAACAATATGTATGACTTGTAGGTGGCCATTTAGAATAGTTGAAAGGTCTTTGAATGCGTTGTATTACCTCCAAAAAGATACCATAATTAGAGAATATTTTTGGATATATTGAACATTTTGATGGAATTATTCATTTGACTGCCTATATCATCGGGTTCATGTATTTTTTTAAATATGATTTAATGAGTAAGCCATGCTCAGAAACATAGAAAGAGTAAATTTCTGATGGGCTATTCAAGTTTGTGAATTATTTTCGGGTTTGTAAACAACAACAAATCATTGAAGAAAATCACAGACACCAACTTTCCCATCAGAGACTGGCTGAATCAGCCATTCACTCTTCTTGATAGAAAAAGAGATCAGTTTCTGTTGATAACAATTATTGGGTTATTTGGTTTTTTGTTCATGTACCTGTATAATCCTTTTAATATTACCAAATGGTTTACTGGTGGTGATTGGGAGAACTCCATCATTTTTTTACAATTTTCTTTGCTTGCAGTATTCACCTTGTCTCTAATGGAATTTGGTGTCAGGCCAATCTTCGGACTTAAGAGTCATACGAATAGTTCGTTTGTTATTTTTCTTTTTGCTGAGTTAATGCTCTTTAGTGGGATCATGTTTTTTTCTTATGAATCCATTACCACTTTACCAACTCAGAGTATTTATGATTTTATAGACATATTTCGATATTCGACTTTGATCCTGATATTACCCTATTCTGCCACACTTTTTTACTTTAATTACCGTCAGGTAGTCTCAGCCAAGCCTGATTATGGCAATCATTTGGTTCAATTAAAAGACGAAAACGATAAGTTGCAATTGGCGGTAGATCAACATCAATTAACCATATTGGTAGCCACTGATAATTATGTAACCGTTCACTACCAAAAGGAAGCACGACAATCAAAAGAATTGATCAGAACAAGTTTAAAGAAACTTGAAAGTGAATTACAAAATACCACTGTAATAAGATGCAGTCGTTCGACTATGGTCAATGTGAAAAACATAGTTGCATTTAAAACAGTCAACAGACAATTGGTTTTGGAAATGAAAAATATGCCTGAGGTACTTGTCAATGTTTCTAGAAACTATAAAAGCAATGTGTTGTCAATACTTACCCTACAGCAAAAAAGTGATCATTGACTAAACAGTCTGATCCATTCATACCAAATAGGTGTTTTTTATCCCAAAAACCTATTTTGATCTATTCTGAAACAACATATAGCGTACATTTGGATTGTAATTTTTTTAACTATAAATATTATTTCAATGAAAAATTGGTCAATCAAAAGTGTTTTTGTTTTAGTAGCATTCGTCATGATGAGTACAGTTCTAATGGCTGGAGTATCACCGGTAGGTACTTGGGATTATAAAGTACTAGAAGCTCCTTATGAGTATCAAAAAGGAATGCTTATTGTTGAAAAAGCAGATGCTAAGTACAATGTGAAGTTCAATATCAATGGCAAAGAAAAGAAGGCACAGAATGTGAAGTTTTCAGGGTCTGACCTGACTTTTTCTACTTATGTTGAAAATGAATACATCACCTTTAAGATAAAAGTGAGTGAAAAGGAAATGAAGGGCACGCTTACCTATTCGGAAGGTAATATGGCTATTACAGCACTGAAGAAGAAGAAATAAATACCCCTAAATGAAAGAATCCGATCGGCAAAGCCAATCGGATTCTTATTTTCTTAATGTCTTTTGTTAGGCAAAAATCACCAACTCCATTCGTAAGAATCTAAATGTTCAATCGAAGAGGTAAGCAAATCTATTGAACCTATAATGTCTTCTTTATGCGCCATCTCTATCACCTGATGAAGGTGACGGGTAGGGATGGAAATAGCTCCTGAGATGGCTCCTTTTTCTCCTCTTCTTTGAATGCCGGCGGTATCTGTACCTCCTGCTGTCAGAATTTCAGTTTGCCACTTTATTTTTTCTTTATCTGCTCGTTCTTTCAGGTATTTTACCATTCTGGTATCACAGATTGTCATAGCATCCATTATTTTGATGGCAGTGCCTGCTCCCAGCTTAGTGATTTCTTCATGCGGTTGAGCTCCCGGCAAATCATAAGCTATA
>CAXBNB010000496.1:0-3980 GCA_963976505.1 uncultured Reichenbachiellaceae bacterium | reverse complement strand
AAACAGGACAATTTTATTATTGGGAAAGACCTAATTTTGATATAACCACTACTATGACATCTACTGGTAAGCAAACACCAGCAGATTATCCTTATTTCAAAAGGTAATTGGAGTTGAATAAATTTATTGTCTTCATGCTCTTTTATTGATTTCTACTGTTTTCAAATGAACAACAAATGACAATCAATAATAACAAACTATTTAGCCAGTTTTTCATTTCAATAATATTTGATTGATCAACTCGACAAACTTTTTTTCCTCTGTTTCCCATCTCACTTCTGGAATGTCTTTATAAATAAAAGACTTGTTGAATTTAATGAGTTGATCTGCTGTACTTGCTAGCTCAAATTGTTTGAAATTCAGAAAGACACCAGCGTTAAATTTCGATATGTATTCACTCCAAATAGTTTCTGATTGACAGGTGATTGGAAGGCCGTAAGCAAGGTACTCAAATACCTTTGTTGGCATACAATTTTCGTTGCTTGGATTCACATTATAGGAGACGATCCCAAAGTCTGAATTTAGGATTTTTTGTACTATTTCGGCATGACTTATCGGGGTAGTTGATACGTCTAATTCGATACCCTTATTGATTTCTGTTTTAAGTTTTTTATAAAAAGAAGTCGAGGGGCAATGACCAATTATCACCAAGGTTGATTCAGGGATTAATGTTTTTATTTTTTCGTAAAAATCTATGGCAGTAAGCACTCCGCTGTTCTCTGAAATATTACCTGTGAAAAGGAATTGTAATTTGTCTTTGGACCTTTGGGTTCGCCTAAAATTTTCTTTGACAATGGTTTTGTTTTCTACTACGGTGAATCGTTTTTTGATGAACTTCAGTTCCTTTACATATCCCTTTTCGGCTAGTATAAAATGATCGACGAAAGGGGAGCGGAGTACTTCTTTTAACCTAATCATATACCCCGCCATGTGCTTTATTATTGGTGGGTAGTTGTGTTGATGGATAAGGTTTTTATAGTGATTTTCCTGCAAATCATACACTATTTTGCCACCAAATAATATTTGGTTTAGTATGCTAACTATCAATAATTCAGGAGTATTAACTATTATGAGTTCAGGCTTTAATTGAATTAATTTTTTAAGAACAACGAAAGGCATGCAACACCTCATTAATCCCAGTCTATTGAACTTTGGCAGTGGATCGAAGAAGATATTTGGATCCTCTTGGCCTTCAGTTTTCTTTTTCGAATGAGAACCTATTAGCGTGATGGCATAGTTGTTTTTATTCGCTAGACTCCTAGCCATCTTTTCATAAGACCTGATGTCATTTACAGGTTTGAGGATAGAAATTAAAGCGATTTTCTTTTGAGACATTCCGAACTAATTGTATTGAATTTCCAAATTAGAAAATGGTCAGCAGGAAATTTGTTTTAAAAGTACTTAATTTCGCTGTACATTAAAGCATATTGAAAACACATGAGTGACGTAAGAGAACTGATTGAAAAAACATGGGAGGATAGATCCCTACTGGAAAAAGCAGAAGTTAAAGAAGCCATCGAATACGTAATTGAAGAATTGGATAAAGGCAGGTTGAGGTGTGCCGAACCATCTGCTGATGGATGGCAAGTAAACGACTGGGTGAAGAAGGCTGTGATCCTTTATTTTCCAATTAGAAATATGGAAAAAATTGAAGTCGGTCCTTTCGAATTTCACGATAAAATGGCCTTGAAAAAAGATTATGATAAACTAGGAATCAGAGTTGTTCCTCATGCTGTTGCACGCTATGGAGCTTACTTATCTAAAGGGGTAATTCTGATGCCAAGTTATGTGAATATTGGTGCTTATGTTGATGCCGGAACAATGGTAGATACATGGGCGACTGTGGGCAGTTGTGCTCAGATTGGAACAGGGGTTCACCTTAGTGGAGGAGTTGGTATTGGTGGTGTTTTGGAGCCTGTGCAAGCTTCGCCTGTAATTATTGAAGACAATGCTTTTATTGGTTCGAGATGTATTGTGGTGGAAGGAGTAAGGATTGGTAAGGAGGCTGTATTGGGAGCTAATGTAACGCTTACAGGAAGTTCCAAAATTATAGACATCACTGGAAGCGAACCAGTGGAATACAAAGGTTACGTGCCTGAAAGATCTGTGGTGATTCCTGGTTCTTATGCTAAAGAATTTCCAGCGGGAACCTATAATGTGCCTTGTGCATTGATCATTGGAAAAAGAAAGGAAAGCACGGATAAAAAGACTTCATTGAATAGTGCACTGAGGGAAAACAATGTTGCTGTTTAATAGTAACTGCAAAGCGGATGCATTAGATTTAGGAAAAAACATAAATAGTAGAACTATGAGATTTTTGTTTTTTCCTATTTTTTTATCCTTTCTATTAAGTTCGCATTTATACGCATCTGACCTTATTAGCATAAAGTCCGGGGATGGTGTGCAAATCACAGCTGATTTGTACAATGTTCATTCGGATAGTGTTCCTTTTATCATACTTTTTCACCAAGCTGGTTGGAGTCGTGGTGAATATTTAGAAACAGCACCAAAGCTCAATTCCCTAGGTTACAATTGCCTTGCCGTTGATTTAAGGTCTGGTAAAAGTGTAAATGGAATAGATAATTTTACTTTTATCAATGCCAACAAAGCGCTAAAGGAAACAAAATATATAGATGCCTATCAAGATATTGAAGCTTCCATAGCCCATGTGAGAAAATTCTTTGCAAAAGGAAAAGTAATCATACTTGGTAGCTCGTACTCTTCTTCATTGGTGTTGAAATACGCTGGAGATAATCCTCAAGAGGTAAACGGTGTAGTAGCCTTTTCTCCGGGAGAGTATTTTAAGCCGTCAGGGAAACCAGATGATTTTATAAAATCAAGTGCAACCAATATAGAATGCCCTTCATTAATTGTTTCAGCAAGAACTGAAAAAAATAGTTGGTGGGAAATTTATGAAGCTATCGGAGCTGAAAATAAATCTTATTATTTACCCGAAACTTCTGGAAACCATGGTTCCAGGGCATTGTGGCAAAAGTTCACGGATCATAAAGGGTATTGGGAAGCGTTGACTGGTTTTTTATCTCAAATATGAAATCAAAACTTGATTTCGGAGATGTGTAAGTGATGAAGGTATTTGTCGATGTGATCTATTTTTGCAGTAATGTGCTTCATGTATTTATTTATTTCCTGTTCTACAATTAGCCTTTGTCCATCATAAGAATTGTCCGCAAAATCGTTTTTTGTATATTTTTTATCATGCTCGGTTTCGTGACGTTCATGACATTCTTGTTTTAATTTATTAAGAAATTTTGGGATGCTGAACTCTTCTTCAAACTTTTCAATTTGTCTTAATATTTTTTTTCGTTCTCTGTTGTCAATTTCATAAGAAGCATCATTCATTTTATTGATGATCAAAGTATCATAATGATGTAATTTCTCTAGCATCTCATGTACTTTTTCTTTGTAATTATCATCGGTACAATATGTTTTAATTCCTTCGTAGTTGTCTAAGGTGGGCTCCATGCCGTGCCAATCTTTGTCTAGCTCATCAAAATGCTCAACGATTGACTTGAAGGTCTCTTCATCGTCTTGACTTATCGCTGGCCGTATGGAGCAAAAAGAAAATAAAATTAAAATAATAAATACACGTACCATAGCTCTTTAATTTGAATATGTCATCTGTCGAAACATTAACTATGCCAAATCTAATGTTATTGTGGATTTTGGCAAGGATTTACTAAAATTACTTCTTCTCTTTGTATGGTAACTTTACCAGGAGCAGCACCTTTTGGTTTGTTTACGTATTTTCTTCTGGTATAGATTACAGGACAAAGCGAATCGTTTTTTCCTTTTGAATACCATGCAGCTATTTGTGCTATTTTTTCTAACGCTGCATTTGGTAAGTTAGTGTTACTATCACATTTGATAATGACATGTGACCCACTAACATTTCTTGCATGAAGCCATAAATCATCTTTTGATGAATATTCAAAAAACATATTTAAGCCTTTGGCGTTTTG
>CAXBNB010000495.1:0-3981 GCA_963976505.1 uncultured Reichenbachiellaceae bacterium | reverse complement strand
CTCCTAATAGAATCAATTATGTTGTGCACAAAGATTCTTTGGTGGAAGAGCATATTGTTGGGATTCCAGGAGATAAATTCATTCAACAAAATATGCACGACAAAGGAGTGAATAAAATTCGTTTGGCTAAAGAGTTCGTCAAATTCAACGAAAGATGTTTTGTTCGCTTGCTTGGTGATATGCACTCCAGCAATTTTGTAGTCAATATTATTCCTGATTTTGAAGAGATTACTTACCGAATAAGATCGATTGATTTTGACCAACAATCCTACGAAGGACGAAAAAACATTTACCTACCTCAATATTTCAAACAGAATAATCCATTGATAGAATTGGGGGTTAAACTTATGACTCCAGAAACTGCCCGCCAGTATCAAAAAGAAGAAAGGTCGTTGATTGCGGGGCGACTCAAAATCGCTCGAAAAAGGGTAGTGGATTTGATGAAAACCATGATGACGGATACTATATCTTTTCCAAAAAATGTTAACTCTCTCAAAAAGGATTTAGCAGAGTATTATGGTGAACCACGGTTTCTTAAGTGCAAGAATATGGGGGAAATAGTGAAAATGAGTTTGTGGATGGTTATCCTGAGACCAGATTTGCATGCTTAGTTTATTTTAAAAAAAAATCCTACAAAGTACTTGTTGACTCCTTTACAAATAATAATTTCGCCAAAAAGAAGCAATGAAAATAGGATTAATCTCTGATACTCACAGTTACCTCGATCCTAAAGTGTTTGAGTATTTCGAAGCAGTCGATGAAATTTGGCACGTGGGAGATGTAGGTTCTTTTGATGTGATAGAGCAATTGGAAAAGTTTAAACCGCTGTATGGAGTTTATGGAAATATAGACAGCCATCAGGTACGGACAGTTTTTCCGGAAGATCAAAAAATGATGCGGGAAGGCGTGAAAGTTTGGATGACACATATTGGAGGAAAACCTCCACGTTACAATACGAGAACTAAACCTTTGATAGAATCACTTCAACCCGATATTTTTATTTGCGGGCATTCACATATTTGTGCTGTAATGCACGATCCCAAGCGTAAAAATGTATTGTATATAAATCCAGGAGCAGCAGGAATTCATGGATTTCATCGTATGAGAACGGTTATGAGGTTTGACTTGGAAAATGGAAAAATTAAAGATTTACAAGTCATTGAATTGGGATTGAGGGCAAAGGAGTAATATTAGGATTTGATTATTAAAAATAACAAAATGAACATCAATTTATCAGGAAAGCAAGCGATAGTATGTGGCAGTACACAAGGCATAGGAAAGGCAATAGCAGAAGAATTAGCAGATTTGGGAGCCACCGTCGTACTGGTAGCCAGAAATGAAGAGCGTTTGAAAACGGTTCTTAGCAACCTTTCTCAAAATGAGGGTCAAAATCATGAGTATATAGTGGCAGATTTTAGTGAACCTGCCAAATTGAAACAAAGGATTGAAGCATTTATTAACAAAGGGAATCAACCTGAAATTTTGATTAACAATACCGGAGGACCATCGGGAGGTCAAATATTGGATGAGCAATACGAAAAATTTTCTGATACACTCTCTGCACATTTGCAATGCAATCATTTACTGGTACAAGAACTGTCTCCTTGTATGATGGCAAAAGGGTATGGACGAATTATAAATATTATTTCGACTTCTGTAAAACAACCTATTCCCGGACTCGGTGTATCAAACACAGTAAGAGGTGCAGTAGCAAGTTGGGCAAAGACCCTGTCCTATGAGTTGGCGCCATTTGGCATTACAGTTAACAATGTATTGCCTGGATTTACTGCCACATCGAGATTAGATTATGTTATTGATAATTTAGTTCAAAAATCAGGAAAATCGAGGGAAGAAGTAGTGTTAGCTATGGAGGCTGATATACCTGCGAGGAGAATGGGAGATGCGACAGAAGTGGCGGCCTTAGCTGCATTTTTAGCTAGTCCTGCGGCTGCTTACATCAATGGCACCAGTATTCCTGTAGATGGAGGAAAAACATCAGCTTTATAATTCATATTGTGCCTATTCTGATGATATAAATGTTTTCATTTGTTGACTAAATGTCTTGCCTTAAAAAATATATTACCTTGTTTTTTATACCAGTGGTTTTGGTTAGCGCTATTAACTTCCCATTGGTTTACCTGGAATTTGAAATCAATAAGGATTACATCAGAGATGTACTCTGTGTGAACAGAGACAAACCAATTACTGTTTGTGGCGGGTCGTGTTACTTGAAAAAGCGCTTGACTCAGGAGCAATCAGAAAAAACAGATGCCACTTCTAAAACCAAAAGGGTGGCTTTGGGGCTATACTTCGAGGAGATCTTAGAAATTTTTATCGCAATAGGTTCCCATGAAGCCTTGCACAAAGTCTTTCAACAAATATATTCCTATTCTTATACCAAAGGAATATTCCATCCTCCTTGTACCTATTTGGGTTAAAACTGAAGTGTACTTTTTTATCCTTAAGATCAGCCTGTCAATGAAAGAAGGTGCTGGTTGAAGTATCTATTATTTTAATTTAATCAAAATGAAATTTATAATTACAGCATTTTATTGCTGCGTATCGATAGCTCTATGTGCTCAAAATAATGCAACTACAGTTTCTTCTCCCATCAGTCATGCACCTATAGGTGTAATGGGAGATCATTTACACAAAAAAGGAGAAGTGATGTTTTCGTATCGTTTTATGCGAATGAACATGAATGACAATTTAATTGGTAGTGACGAAGTGTCTCTGGTTGCGATTGCTACTTCTGTGCCTAATATGTTTGCTGGTATGGAAGGGATGCCTCCAACCTTGCGGGTAGTGCCTACCAATATGACCATGAATATGCACATGCTAGGCGTGATGTATGCTCCGTCAGATTGGATTACACTGATGGGAATGGGTATGTATCTGCAAAATGATATGGACTTGATTACCATTCAAGGAGGATCAGGAACGACTGAACTTGGCACATTTTCCACCAATACTTCTGGTATAGGAGATGTTAAACTATCTGCTTTGATCAAATTGGTTAAAAAGGAAGCGAACGCTATCCACTTAAATGTTGGCATCAGTTTGCCTACAGGGTCGATCAAAGAGACCAGTGAAGTTCTGACTCCAATGAACATGAGACCAACTGTTCGTGCACCCTATCCGATGCAATTAGGGTCTGGGTCATTTGATTTTCTTCCTGGTGTGACTTACTCAAGAAGCCATGAAAAATTTGGATGGGGAGGACAATTGAGCGGTACTTTGAGGTTGACGGACAACAAAGAAGATTACAGGTTTGGTAATAAGTTGGATGTGTCAACATGGGCAAGTTACAGGATCAGTTCTTGGCTGAGTAGTTCCATTCGGCCAAGCTTTTCTACTGTGGGTCAAATTAAAGGCCAAGATGATGACATCATGCTGCCCGTTCAAACGGCGCATCCTGCATTTCAGGGTGGTGAAACAATAAACGTAGCTTTAGGAGTCAATATGATTGGTCAATCAGGGTTTGTTAAAAACCAACGGCTAGCTTTGGAATACGGAGTGCCTGTGTATCAAAACCTGAATGGACCTCAGATGAAAGCTATTTCTGTAATGACATTGGGGTGGCAATATGCCTTTTAACATGTTGAACTAAGATAAGGCCGTGGTAATGATAAAAGTACCACGGCTTTTTTTATGGCTGATTAGAACTGAATGGCGATCCTGTGGGTTTGGTTATTTACAGAATAACTGATACTCATATCGTAGATGTCACAAATCTTTTTAACAAGAGCCAAACCTAATCCTGAAGAGTCCGATGTTGTCGTTCCTTTCTTAAATCTTTGAAAATAATTTTCTGGATTGCCTTCCAATGGTACTCCTGAGTTTTCAATAATCAATTCGTCATTGTTCAATATTACATTGATATGGCCTTGTTTAAGGTTGTGCTTTATGGCGTTGTTGATCAGGTTTGTTATCAATACATAAGTGAGGGTGTTATTCAAAATAAGCGTAGGTTGCCCGTTA
>CAXBNB010000494.1:0-4015 GCA_963976505.1 uncultured Reichenbachiellaceae bacterium | reverse complement strand
AATAGTGGCATCACCTGCTTCAAGGCGGTAATAAGGATTGATTCTGAAAAAACTCCTGCTCAAGTCGAAGGATGTCTGCTTGTATTTCGACAAGATTACTTCATTGTCAATAAATATGGTCTTGGCATAATTAAAACCGGCTCCTATAGTAACGCCACTTTCAGATGCTGAATAATTATCCTTCACACTTTCAAAAGCTACAGAAAGATCATAATCAACAAGATTGTCTTGGTCGTTTTCCTCAATGCCAATCATAGCATCAAGAAAATCATATTTATGTTTGATGCTTTCCCTCTCAATATCCAACCCCGGTTGATAACCGTAGAAATAATCTGTGGTAATTGAATAATTCACTCCCGTAGAGAAAGTAAGGTTGTCTCCAATCACTTTGCCATTAATACCAGCTCCAGTGTAAGCGGATGCACTGTTTTTATCATCTTTAGCTCCTTTTGTGAAAGACAAGTGGTCAAGATTCAACCTGAAAATTTTCGTGTCATCAGTTACAAGGTTCAAATCAGCCACCAACAGTGGGGAACCGAAATTTCCAAATCCAACTTTTACATAATGGTTGTAAATATCATCTTGCGTACCTTCCAGGTTAGGTTGCGCCGCTTTTATACTTGGCAACTGTGTTGTTGGACTGTAATTGAAAATCTTGAATTCACTAGGAAAAGTAGCAGCTTCTATTTCAAATTCAGGAGAGTTGACTTTCTCATATAGTTTTCTTGCCTGTGGCAATACAATCTTTCTGTCCTTTTCGATTATAATCTCCCCAGTTTGTATTTCGCCATCTTCTTCAATCTCCAAGTCTTGAGACATTGCCCAAGGAACCAAACACACTGAAAAAATCAGTATCAAAGTGAATTTCACTGTATTACCATTTAAGTGTTTCAAAAGAAAACAATTTGTCTCTGACTGAGAAGACATGAATATATATTTATTGCTCTTCATATTAATTCTGACTCTTTTCTTTAACCTCAACAGTATCTTTTGTTGTAACCAACTCTTTTTTCTTGGCTGCTTCTATTTCTTTCAATTTGTCCTGTGCTTGCTTTTTTATAGCATCAACGGGAGAATTTTCAATCAATGAATTCAGCGTAGCTTCAGCTTGGAATAATTCATCTGTTGCCAAGTAATTGTCTGTCATCAGCAGAAAAGCCTTCCCTATCCACACATCATAGGCTTTGAAGGTCTCCGTAAGTTCAAACAATGATTTCAGTGATTGAGCATATTCCTTTTTGTCATAAAAAATCTTAGACACATAATACTTGGCCTCCGCACTTCTTTCATCAGGAGCACTGTTCACCAACAGCAACAACCAATCGAACGATTCATCTAGCTTGCCCAGTTTGTATTGAGCTTTTCCTATATGCAAAGTAGCGCTCGATTCAATTTCGTTTGAAATTCTATGGTTCTCTATCAAATCTTGACCATAGAAGGATGTAGAATCGTATTGATTCAACAAGAAATGGTTTTCCATCAAGCCATTGAGGGCATTTACAGTTTCTTTAGATGAATTTGAATGCTTCTTCAATTTATGGAAGTATTTCATACTCTCCTTGTAGTTTTTCTTATCAAACTCCAAAGAAGCTATTCTATACACAACTTTGGTGTATTTAGAATAATCAGGATTGTCGGAAATGGCATAAAAACCACTCAAAGACTTATTGAAATCTGATTTTCTATAATTGGCATCCGCAATGAAATAATTGGCGTCTGTTGCCAAAGTACTGGATGGATATGCCTTGAGAAATTTCTCAAATGAACTAATAGACTCATCGTATTGCAAATTATAATACATGGATTTAGCAGTTTCAAACTCTATATTCTCCAATGCATCGCTATCAGGATTGGCTTGTTTGTATTTATCCAAGTAAGTAGAAAACTCATCGAACTCTCCCATCCCTGCCAGTCCCTGTAAACCCAACAAAGCGCTATTGGCTGTTTCATGTCTTGAAAACCGCTCTAGCATTACTTTGTAATTTTCAGCTGCTCCCTTATAATTTTTCAGGTTGTTGTAAGACACAGCTTGATTCAATAAGCAATAAGGAATGTAATTGCTTTCAGGGTATTTGCGGATATAATTTTGGTACTTATCTATGGCACTACCATAATCTCCAGTTTCGTAAGTGATCTGTGCAATTTGAAAGAGTGCGTCATCAGCCTTGTCAGCTTCAGGATATTGCCTTATCAATTTCTCAAATGAATTAATCGCCTTATTTTCATCTCCCTTGTAGCGATAAACTACTCCCGACTGATAATAAATGTACGAAAGGTCTTTTGCTCCTTCTTGCTCTGACCTTTGGTAGTAAGTAATGGCCCTGTCGTAATCTTTCGACACATAGAAGCAGTCTCCAGCCCTAACCAAAGCATCAGTCAGGTATCTTTTGTCCACCTCAGGAGTGTATCCTAGGATAAAAGATTGAAAACTAGTAGCTGCTCTGTCATATTGCTTTTGGTTGTAATAGGCATAAGCCAAACTGTATTTGGCCAAGTCGTACCCCTGCTGCACAGACTTTTGGTAAAACGGTACAGCACTTGAATATTTCTTTTCAAATGAATAGGACTCTCCTATCCAAAAATTTGCTTCCCTCGATAATTTCACATCAACAGAATGTTGCAATGATTTTTTAAACAATCCAATTGCAGCAGCAAACTTCTTCTTATTAAAATACTCTGTACCCTTTAGATAGGTTATTCTTTGGTAAGCCTTCTTGATTTTAGGGGACAGATAACTCAAAGACTCAATGTACGAAATGGCTGCTTGATAGTCTTTATTGTTCAGGTACGACTGGGTAAGCATTTCATTTACCTGACCAGAACGACTTGTTGATGGGAATTTGGTATTGTACTCCGTAAATGCAGTGATTACAATCTGATAATTGGCTAGATCAAACTCCGTTTTACCATACGCATACATCGCCTCTTCTTGGATCTCAATTTGGTAATGTGAGGCATTTTTGAAAGCTGGAGAAGCAAAAATCAAGTTTTTTTCCTTTGTGTATAAAACTCCAAGGTAGTATGAAGCATAAGCACCCAAGGTGTCTTTGGCCAATGCGGCTTTCTTCAAATTATCTATAGCGCCCTCAGCATCATCCATTTTATAATAGCACCATCCTATTTTAAAGTAGCTGGCTGCATCTGTCTTCCTACTTTGCTTTAGATATTCTTTGTAGTTAAGGGAAGCCAACCGATAGTTTTTCAATTCATAATTTGAATCGCCAAGCAATTTCAACAATACAGGATCATTCGTACCAGCAGCTTCTTTGTCGATTACCGCATTTAGTTCCTTATAATTCCCCTTTTCGAACAACAATACGGCATATAGTTTTAGTGACTCAGTACCATATTCTTCCGAATTAAAAGCATTTTCCAAATGCTCAAGTGCTTTTTCATTGTCTTTGTTTTCCTTATAAATATACCCTATAAAATAAGCAGCATCTGCTTTAAGAGCTTCGTTATACTTGATAGCAGAAAGCACTTCTATTGCCTTGTCATACTCATTTTCAACAAAATAGGCATGACCAATTTTAAAATTAATAGGGTCATTTTGGAAACTTCCCTTATTGGATGACTGTTCAAAAAATGAAATCGCCTTTTTATAAGATTTTTGGTCATAATAATACTCAGCCAGCTCTATGTAAGCCGAAGACGCATGACTGTCGTTGGGGTAGGATTCCACATACGACTGTATCACTCCCTCTCCATCCTTTTGAGAAATCCTCACTGCACTTACTGCTCTGTAGTAGCTGGCATCTGGTAAAGTAGCACCTGATGAATATGTAGCAATGTGCTTGTCAAAAGCGAGCCTAGACGCAGCATAAAGCCCTTTGTTATAAAACTCCTTGGCTTTCACATAAGATACCTGCTCTTTCGATATGGATTGAGCATTGAGGGTAGAAATACCTATGAAGAAAACTATGATTATTCCCGAGAGAATAGCAAAATATTTTGAATACATCATTAACCTTTGTTCGGTTTTGTTATAACTGAAAGCTCTTGGAAAAATTGCATT
>CAXBNB010000493.1:0-4024 GCA_963976505.1 uncultured Reichenbachiellaceae bacterium | reverse complement strand
AAAAGTTTAATAGGTTCAATAATCTTTTTAATTTCCGAATGCCACAAAGCACTTCCCGATATCATTAGTTCTTTTGGGTAAAGACAAAAGGAATCAACATCCGATGATTATTTACTCTGCTTTATCGAATTGATAAATGCAAATTTGAAGTGGTAAGGAAGGTGAATCGTTCTGAAATGAAATTGCGAACTTATTAGTGAGATTTGGAACCTTTTAAACAGGCTTAAATTTGATTAGTTCTCAACCAATCTTTGGGTGTCATCCCTTCAGTTTTTTTAAAGTAGGTATTGAATACTGTTTTAGAATTGAAACCGCTTTCATATGCCAGCCCTAAAAGGGTAAGGTGGCTATTGGCAGGGTTTAGAGCATTCTTTTTGAAGTTCTCCAAACGAAAACTATTGATGTATTCATTGAAGTTTTGACCAATGCGCTCATTCAGCAACCAAGAAAGCTTGTTACTGCTAATCTGCAGCTTTTCAGCAAGTGACCTTAAAGACATAGACTGATTTAGAAACCATTTTTCTTCTGTCATTCCTTTTTCTATCGTTTTTAATGCTGTGGTGATTTCAGCATCTGACAGTAAGATTTTATTTGGGGCAACTTGAATTTGTACTTCAGGATCAGATGGCAATAGTTCTGTACGAAAAGCAGTTTGAACTAAATCTTTAAATCGCTGATATTGATGTAAGGGCTTAAGCAGCGGAATATTCATAAAGTTTATGATTTGACCGGTACGCATTTTGACATTTTCTTCCAAAAAATCCAATGCCATTTCGTGTTTTCCTAAATGGACCATCAAGAATAATGGCCAGGGAAATCGTGCTGATCCAATATCCTCTTTTATCATTAAGCTCACTCTGCTGATATCAATATCGATCTTTTCTTCTGCATTGACCAGCTTATACAATACTCTGCATTCTTCTGGTCTCTCGGCTAAAGGGGTTTGTCTTAAGTAGTCATTTAATTTTTCGTAATCTTTCGTAAGAATTAAGCAGATTTGTTTTAATGCGATAGAATGTGTGAAATCAGGATTGATGCTTAAGGAGATCTCTATACAATCCAGCGCTTCGGTGTAGCTCTCGTTTAAATAATGAATATTTGCTTTGGTAAAATAATGATTCGTAGCAAAAGGATTGATTTTTAAAATATTATCAGTATGCCAGAGCGCTTTTTCGAAATAACCTACCGCTGTATACAATTCGCATAAACCTTCTTCTGCTTCCGTATAGGATGGATTAAGTTCTATTGCTTTTTGAAAATATTTATGCCCATTGATAAAATCCCAATGGCTCCAAAAAGACAATGTCGCTTTACTAAAATACCCTACAAAGGATTGTTTGTCCAGCTTAAACCCTTTGTTGAGTTTCTCTTTTGTCATCTGCAATAAACCTTTATTATTTCTCCATGATATGGACATGGCATAACAATACGCCAAACCAAAGTAAGGCAAAGCAAATGAGGGGTCTTTCGCTATGCTTTGTTCATAGAGTTCTGTTGCTTTTGCGATTCCTGGTCCATCCCACATTAAATGCTGATAGCGACCTTTAAGATAAAGATTGTAGGCCTCTATATTTTTTGTAGGCTCTTTAATTAGATGTTCCTGAATATTGAGGTGACCAAAATTTTCACGGATCTGGTCAGCTATTTCCAAACTTATTTCATCTTGTAAGGCGAAAATATCCACCATCTCCCGATCAAAATTTTTAGACCAGAAGTGAGTCCCATCATTGGTATTGATTAACTGCGCTGTAATACGAACCCTGTTGTTGGCTTTCCGGACGCTCCCCTCCAAAACTGTACTCACCCCTAACTGATCACCAATAGTTCGTACATCCATATTTTTATTCTTAAATGCAAATGAGGATGTGCGGGCAATGACTTTCAAGCCCTTCACAGTGGTGAGGGCGTTGATGATTTCTTCGGTAATGCCATCGCTGAAGTATTCGTTCTCAGGGTCGGCACTCATATTTACAAAAGGGAGGACCACAATTGACTTGTTGGATGATGATATGGGTATATGGTTGCTCATTTTCTATGATACTTTATCTGGGCATCTATCAAATCCTTTTGAACACTTCAAATTGGGATTTTCGTTTCTGGTTGATGCTACGCCGTTGTATGAATCGAGCGTTTTGGTGAAGATAATACTTCGGATTCAAAATAGCCAAATCTCTGATTTGATCTATACATTTATTCATTACAATAGCGCAAATCTGAGAGTTGGCGGGCCTTCCTGAATGCATAGAAGTTTCCACTAGCACTGCCCTAGCTTGATTTCATACAAAATGTTGTGATTTCGTATTTTTCTCTACTCAGTTAAAACATTTCAATTTCCACTCTTCAAGCCAGAGGGGCTTTTCATTTTTTGAAGCCAAAAAACGAAACAAAAAACCTTTTGTAAAATCAATAGCCCACGGCCTACACACGGCCTTTACCCTATGGCCAACTGCTCGGCTCCAACACGGCTGTCATCGCACATCCGCCTGCCATTTTCCATCCACTCAACCTGACTTGTTCAGTCTGGGTTAGATTCTACGACTATTTGAAGTTAATTGGAATTTGCAACAAAGTGAGGTGACATTGATGAAAGCTCCGGTTTTCTCTGCGTTTCTGCAAATCCACCCCGATACGACCCTAAAATTATGCGCCTTTACATGAATCACAACGGTTAATGTAAAATGTGTTTTAATGCATTTTTACATAGTGTTAGCGATTGTCGGCTTCTTTTCTAAAGTTACGCTAAACAGTTCTTCTTTCTTTTTTCTTCCTTTCAGTTCTATCTCTCCCTTAGAGCTATATTGATAGTTAGAATGGGGTAATAATTCTTTAATTGCTCCTGAGATCAGTAAGTCAGATTTTAATTCCTTACAAAGGCTTTGGATTCTAGCGGTCGTATTTAAGACATCCCCCGTAAATACGATTTCCTTTTTTAAGGCTCCAATTTCTCCAATAGTGACTTCACCGAAATGAATCCCTGCTTTGAAACCAATTTCAAAGCCAAATTCATGAAATAAGACTTCTTTTTGTTCATTGAGGCGATTACGTATGTCAAAGAAGCATTTGATACAGTTTGCCTGGTTAATCCCCTTGTCAGTTTTCCATGAAATCACGATTTCATCTCCTATATATTGGTAGACTTCACCGAATGAATTGATGATGGAGTCTGACATAATTTTGTAATAGGTGTCCAGTAATTTGAAGTATTTTATGTGGCCTAGGGCTTCAGCTATTGTAGTCGAAGATTTCATATCTAGGAACATGAAAATCCGCTTTTCAATTTTGGGTTGATGGTATTTCCCAGAAAAAAAATTTAAAAACAGATGATGTCCTAAGTTTTCACTTATTGTTGAATAGATCAAACTGACTATAACCCTTACAGACAAATGAAATAGAGTAACAAAGAAAGAAATACTTACTAGGAATCTGCCTAATTGTTGCCAAGCATCAACTGCTAGCAAACTGACACCTGATTCTAAAGCTAAAGCTAGAGGATAAAGGATGACGATAATAATAATAAATAAGGTGAGGTAGGTGAAGAATTTGTAAAAAAGCTTGACCCATAGTGATTGATTTGAGAATCTCTTTTCTAAATAAACTACTTCTAAAGCCCCTAACATAAGTCCAACCACGGCATTCGCTATGCTAGCAAAAATGAACACAGGGACGGTCAAGGCAATATCAGTATCTGGATTGAGGTTTTGGTTACGTGTTACTCCGAACTCTGTTACATCAACTATCCATCCACTCAATACCCAGATTATCGCGAAGGGAATAATCCTTGAAATGTTTCTTTTCGCTTTTGGACTTATTTTCATGTTAAATTGACAATGTTAGGTTAAATGTAAGGAATGATGATTTTATTATCGCTAAGGTTCCGGCTATGAAGCGTAGGAACGGTTTGGTTGGTTAGGCCTATGCTTTATAGCCATTGTTAGGCGCAATGTAACAAAACTACGGACTCATCGTCCTTCATTAACAAACCAATCAGAAAACTTAAATGCAAGAAAATTTAATGGAACGAAAA
>CAXBNB010000492.1:0-4052 GCA_963976505.1 uncultured Reichenbachiellaceae bacterium | reverse complement strand
AATATGGAATCCACTCTTGGCTGAGTTGGGGAATAGGTGCCGGATGGAAGCATGCTTGGTACGATTCAGAAACCTGGAAGGACGCCTATAAATCAGGGTCTGGTTCTGATGTGCAATTTTCTTACAAAAAAATCAACGGCAGTGGGATGCTCATATACGGCGGAGGTATTGTGCCAAATGTGGGTGAGCCTTGCCCTTCCATACGTCTCAAGGCCTTGAGAAATGGAGTGCAGGAGTATGAGTACATGCGCTTACTGACTGAACTGACTGGCAGCAAAGCAGCAGCAGATAAGATCGTCAATGGAATTATAAAAGAACCCTTCGGAGACAATGCAATAGGAGTGTTGGATGTATGGACTTTTGACCCTCAAAAATGGGATCAAGGTAGAGTTGAAATGGGAGAACTAATCAACAAAATGAGCAAGAGTAAGTAGGTTGAATGCGTAAATTGTCCTACCTATTTTTACCTGTTTAAAATAACCAAGATACAATGATTTTTCAAGCCAAGAGAATACTTCAACCATTGATCCTAGCATTGATAGTGATGCAAATAGGTTGTACCAATAAGAATGAGAAGAAAGCTCAAACTGAGGAAGCAGCACCTCAGGAGAGTTATTATGCTTTGAGTGATTTCAAATTTGTACCTAAAATTGATGTACATGCCCATATAAACGTGGAAAGCAGAACCATGATTGAACAAGCCAAAGCTTACAATTTCAAGCTGATGGTGATGGCTGTCGATGTAGTGCCCGAATCCCCGCCAATGGAAGAGCAGATAAGGGTGAGGGTGAAGCATCACAAAGAAAGCCCTGACGTATTTGCTTTCACTACTGCATTTACTTTGGAAGGCTGGGACGAGCCTGATTGGTCGGACAAGGTGATTGAGCAACTGAAAAGAGACTTTAAAAATGGGGCATTGGGAATAAAAGTTTGGAAGAACATTGGCATGGGAGAGAAAGACAAAGATGGAAACCTGATCATGTTGGACGACCCAAAGTTTGATCGAGTTTTTCAATTTGTCAAAGATCAAAACAAAGTGGTGATGAGCCATGCCGGAGAACCCAAAAACTGTTGGTTGCCTATAGATGAAATGACGGTGAACAACGACCGTGAATACTTTTCCGAAAACCCGGAGTACCACATGTACTTGCACCCTGAAATGCCATCTTATGAAGATCAGATCAATGCCCGCAACAATATGCTGGAAAAAAACAAAGACATGACCTTCATAGCGGTGCATTTGGCTACCCTTGAATGGAGTGTCGATGAGATTGCGGCTTTTCTCGATCGTTTTCCTAATGCTTCGGTGGATGTAGCCGAGCGCCTCAGCCACTTGCAGGTGCAGTCGATCAAAGATAGGCAAAAGGTGAGGAACTTTATCATCAAATACCAAGACAGGATTTTGTACGGTACAGATTTTCAAGAACTGGAAGATACCAATCCATCAGAGCTAAAGGAAGTAATGCTTAATACCTGGATGCAGGACTGGAAATACTTCAATACCGATGAGGTGATGACCGCACATCAGGTCAATGCTGAATTCCAAGGATTGAAGTTGCCAAAATCAGTGGTGGATAAGATTTACCTCACCAATGCGCAAAAGATTTTCCCCAATGCATGGGGGAATTGAAAACGGTTTTTCATTGCTAATACTCAAGATTTGAAGTATTGATTTTACATTCATTCTGTGAAATCAATTTTAGAATAAATATTAAAAAGTTAGATATATAATGTCAATTTCCTTATTTTTTTTAAAGCGTAAAAGCTCAATTTCACTTGCAATTACTATGCTTTATGTGTTGGTTTTCTTCTTCACATCAATGGATGTATTTGCCCAAAACGCAAGTGTGAAGGAGGCAAAACAAACCATCAAAACTTACCCATATTCTGATCCCAATCCCATTCCATCGTTAGGGATCAACTCCAAAGTAGGGGCTTATTATCCCTATTATATTTTCGATGGATTTAGTGACAAAGGGGTCAATCAGGACTGGAAAGTGGTGACGCTTGAAAATGACTTTATTGAAGTAACGGTGCTTCCCGGTGTTGGAGGAAAAGTAATGGGAGCCATCGAAAAATCTACAGGCAAAGAATTTATTTACCTGAATCATGTGCTCAAATTCAGGTCTATTGGTATTCGGGGACCTTGGACAAGTGGAGGCATTGAACACAACTTTGGTCTGGACCTGGGGCATGCGCCATGGACAGCAGCAGATGTAGATTATGTATTGAAAGAAAATGAAGACGGCAGTGTGAGCTGCGTGGTTGGAGGGCTTGACTTGGCTTCTCGTTCGCAATGGCGCGTGGATATTCGGTTGCCAAAAGACAAGGCCTATTTTGAAACGAATGCCATGTGGTACAATCCTACACCTTTGCACGATGCTTATTTGTCGTGGGAAGTGGCGGCTTATAAAGGCACAGAGGATTTGCAGTTTTATTTCCCTGGGGGCTATCACATCGGCCATGGAGGGGATGTCAGCCCTTGGTTTATGGACAAAGAAGGCAGAAACCTCTCCATGTACAGAGAAAATAATTTTGGAACGAGTAAATCCTACCATGTGGCTGGTATGTTTCCCAATTGGTTTGGTGGGTATTTTCACAACACCAAATTTGGAAGCGGGCATTGGGCACCTTACGACGATGCACCGGGGAAAAAGTTGTGGATCTGGTCTCTCGCCAGAGATGGTGGTATTTGGGAAGATTTGCTTACAGATAACGATGGACAGTACATAGAGGCTCAATCCGGAGTGAAGTTCAATCAGGCATCCCCTGAAGGTGGATTTAATACGCCATACAACCAGTTGTTTATGCGTCCTTTTTATACCGAGACCAAATCTGATTACTGGTTTCCAGTGAAAGAAACAGGAGGAATGGTAGATGCCTCGCAGAATGGTACGCTCAACCTCGTGACCTCTAGCGACGGTCTCACCGTTACGTTTTGTCCCAATATCTATGTGAAAGACAGTCTGATCGTAAAAAGTGACGGAGAGTTGATCATGGCAGAGTTCATTGATTTGAAACCAATGCAATTGTATGAAAAAACCATTTCATTGTCCAATGCAGAGGAGAAGATAGTGACAGTTGATATTGGAAAGCATTTGATGAACTACACCACAGATGTATCGGTCAATACCATAGATCGACCGACTCTGACACCTACCAATCAGGACTTCAATTCTGCGGAGCATCTATTCAGACAAGCTGAAGACATGAATAGCATGAGGAGTTATGCCGAAGCGATGGAAACCTATATGGCTTGTTTGGAAAAAGAACCCACACACAGCAGGGCGTTAGCCAAAGTTGCTGAGTTGTATTACCGAAGGGCACAATATGAAAAAGGATTGACCTACGCTTACCGTGCGCTAGAAAACAATACTTACGATCCTGGCGCCAACTTCATTGCGGGGGTCATTCACAAGGCACAAGGAAATCAGATTTTGGCGAAAGAGGCATTTAGTACTGCGGTCAGGTCGATGGAATTCCGTTCTGCTTCTTATGTGCAAATTGCAGGTCTACACTTAGCAGACCAAAACAACGAACAGGCAAAAGTGTATGCCCAAAAAGCATTGGATTACAACCGGTACAACATCACTGCCCATGAGGTTTTAATTACCGCTTTTAGGAAGTTGAATGAATTGCAAGGAGCAAATCAAAGTATCAAAACCCTTTTAGAGATTGATCCTCTGAATCATTATGCCCGATTTGAAGCCTATTTACTGAGTCCGTCTGCAGAAAAGCTTTCTGCTTTTACATCGGCCATCAGAAACGAGATGCCTTTTGAAACATACCTAGAGCTTGCGCTGGAGTATGCCAATCAGGGGCTCAATGAGGAAGCCATTCAGGTATTGGAGCAATCTCCGACATACCCAACGGTGAACTATTGGCTTGCCTACCTCAATAGAAATACTGCACCAGATAAAAGCACGGCATACCTAAAACATGCGGTGGAGTTGTCTCCGCAGTTGGTGTTTCCATTTCGACTGGAAACCATTCCAGTATTGCAATGGGCACAACAGCAAAATACATCTTGGAAAACCAATTACTACTTGGGC
>CAXBNB010000491.1:0-4052 GCA_963976505.1 uncultured Reichenbachiellaceae bacterium | reverse complement strand
TTGCTTATTTCTACTCCAAATATAACCCCTTCCTCATTTTCTACATCATTCAAAAAGAATCCATGGGTAGCTACATGCAATACTTCTGGGCTTTTGATTTCTGACTTAAATTTAAATTCATTTGCTTCCTTTCTCTGAAAAGACTTCACCGTAACGCCATTCTTTTTTGCCAGAGACGAAATTTTTTCTACTTCTAGCTTAGTCCCTGGGAGGTCAGCTATTTTTCCTGAGCCACCAAAATCCGGGTTTCCGAATATCAATATGTTCTTTGTTTTTGCTAAAGCAGATGATTGTTTTTTGATGTCTCGGATAGAAGGTAGATTAATGATGTGTTGATCATCGACCAAGTAGTGCCCATCAGGTTTTTTTAATGTATTTACATTTATCTGGTTGTAAATGCCATCTACAGATAGGTAAATCGTATTTTTTGTCGCTATAATATCTGTCAAAAATGACCAGTAATCTTCATAAGAATGCTGGTCTTCAATTTTGAATTGAATTGATTTTCTATACCTGCTTGCAAATTTGTCTTCCAATTCATTTCCATTTGTTCGAAGCACAAAATTGATTTTACCTGTATTGTCCAATATCAAATATGCGTATTGAATATCATTGGAAAAAGCCTTTTTAAATTTTGGGAAGCGAACGATTTCAATTGCTACTTCTGTTGGAACTAGTTTATTAGTGACGTCTTTGACGGTTACATTCCTCAAGCTTTGTGCACTGGCAAACTCATTGGATTTTTTTCCTAGATTTTTTTCCAGCGTATTGGCCTTTTGTTCCAACGAATCAACGTTTACCTTTTGTTCCGAGAGCTGTGCCTTTGACATACTATAAGCTATCGCTAGGTGTTCCTTGGTACTGATCCAGTCTGTGTACTCTTTTTTCAGTGCTTGGTCATCGCTAGATAAAATGGCCTGTCTCACTTTGGATGTCGAATTGAGCAGTATGCCCTTTGTTGCGAGCTGGACATTGTACATCTCTTTGACCAGATCAGGGTAATCTTGATAATTGTCCGCTACAAAAGCATAGAATTTGAGAAATGTGTTTTGTGTTTTTCCCCAGAATTTCGATTTTTCATTTTCACTCATCGAGGGAAAAAACTTTTCAATCATATCGAGGTTGGCATTACAAACCTCAACAAATTCTGACTGTGCAAGTGCTACATTTCCTTCATTCCATGATAAAACCGCAAGGCTTTCGTTTACTGCAAGGTAGTCCGGATGGTTGGTGCCAAAGGTTGTTTCAATAAGCCCTTTTGCCTTTTCTAAGGCCACTCGAGATTTGGAGTACTGTTCAGCAAAAAGGTAGTAGATCCCTAAACTTCGTAAAGTGTTTGAATAAGTCGGGTGTTGTTCGTTAAATTTTTTCTGATAAATGTCCAATGCATTCAATAGAAGAGGCTCAACCAATTCAGTTTTTCCCATTTCCATATATAAGGAAGCCAGTATGCTTTGGATATCGGCATAGTCCTGATGCCTTGTTCCAAATCTCTTTTCTTTGGTCTTCTTCAATTCTGCCAACAGTTCTTCAGCCTGATCATACTTTTGTTGACTCTTCAAAAACAGTGCTTTATTCAATTTAAGTTTACTGTAGTCCGCTCCCTTGTTGTTGATTTCGCTTTGAGCTATATCGATGGCTTCATCTATTTTGGAAATCGCTTTTTCGTACTGTCCTGTTTGCTGATAAAGCATTGCTTGATTGTTGGATAAGACAGCTAGGTCTAGTTTCAACTCATCCTTTCTTTGCAGCAATATGGAGCTAGATTTAACCATGTATTCTTCTGCGACATTATAGTTGCCAAGGCTGCTTTCGATTAACCCGATGTTGTTATACACAGAGGCCATCATCAAGCTTTGGCTGCCAATGTTTTCTTTAATAAAATAAATGAGGGATTGATTTAGTTCTTGCGAAAAGGAAAAAAGACCACTGGTATGGTACCATATAGCGACGTTGCTCACTGTTTTTCCGATGGCATAGTAGTCATTAACAGTTAGGGTATCTTTATTGAGTGCGGCCGTTAGCCTTACCAGATCAAGGTGCCCTGATTTCCAAACGAGACTATCGGTGATGCCTACATTGAAGTAGATGTTTAACGCTTCAGCAAATTTATACATCGCCAGCAGTCGATTGATAGCCATACTGTTGCTGCCTGCTCTATTATGGTCAAATGCCAATTCATAACCCCTTGGTTCAGGTAGTGCTTCGTTACTGTTGTCATACAGTTTGGAAAAAGAAAAAAGTGCATTTTGATCATCATCTCTGCTCGTGAAAAAGGATATTTTTTCCGCTTGAGCAAAAGAGAAATTATAGTAGGTAGTGTCTTTAGCAAGTTGCTTGGCTTGAGCTTCCTTAAATAACTTTAAGCTAGCATCCTCTTTTTTTTCTTCTAGGTTTTCTTTGGCTTTTTCCTTTTCGTCATCAACAATGTTTTCCAATTGTTGTTTGAGCTTTTCTTTGAACTTTCCAAACTGAGCTTCAGCAGTAGAAAGAAACAAAAATGAAAAGCATAACCACAATAAAGTTTTTTTCATGTTTGGCCAGACTATTTTATTTCTATTCGGTGATTATTAAGTATAAAACTATATGGAATTTGTCATATATAAACATCTATCCAGCTAAAATCACAGAAAAGGCATTGAAATAGCATCAAAACTCTAAATCAAGGAACTGCCATGATCACACTTTTGATTCTCATTATAATACAAAGTTGATTAACTTTGAAATATGGACAGAGCCATACTTTCCTTTATTACTGCCTTTGCTATAAGCTATCTGGTATTTCCACCAGCCATTAAAGCATTTCATAAATTTAGTCTCGTAGATGATCCGGGCGGTAGAAAGATCCATACTAAGGAAACACCAGCTTTGGGTGGTATTCCTATATTTCTTGGCGTTATTATCTCCTTGGCTGTATGGCTTCCCATAGGAATGATAGCAACATACAAGTTTTATATCGTGGCGATCTCCTTTATTTTTATTTTAGGATTGCGTGATGACTTGAGTCCAGTTACTGCGTTGCAAAAACTACTGGGACAAATTGGTGCGGCATCTATTTTGTTTTTTTTATGTGACATTCGGATTGAGTCCTTTTATGGTCTGTTTGGATTGTACCAAATGCCTCTATGGTTGAGCTACTTTGCTACCATTTTTACCATTATTGTAATTACCAATTCATACAACCTTATAGATGGGATAGATGGATTGGCTGGATCTGTAGGATTGATCACATTGCTGTTTTTTGGCTGTTGGTTTTTATTGAATGGAAGAATTCATTTTAGTTTTATAGCACTTGCATTTTCGGGGGCTTTATTGGCATTTCTTAATTTTAATTGGAGTCCATCCAAAATTTTCATGGGAGACTCAGGCACCTCAATAGTTGGTTTACTGATAGCACTTTATACCGTCTATTTTATTCAGCTAAATGCAGGTTTACCAGACGCAGCAACTTTCAAGTTCAAAGCCAATATTGGAACTCCAATAGGGTTATTAATTATTCCTTTGGTTGACACCATCAGGGTGTTTGTAAAAAGAACGCTAGATGGGAAGTCATTTATGGCTGCTGACAATAGCCATATCCATCATGTTTTACTTTCGATGGGAAACAATCACAAACAAGCAACAATCATTTTGTTGGCTATCAAAATATTTTTTCTTGCAATGGTATTTTCACTTCGAAGGTATTCTGACCTGATTGTACTTCCCGTTGTTATTGGAACGGCCCTTACATTAACGATAGTTTTAAATGTGACATATCGCAAAAGAAAGGAAAAGGGTGATTTGGATAGCAAAACAACTGATAGTAATCAGGTGTTTATTAATAAGACGGGATCTTAATCTAGACGCTACAGCCTAAGAAATCTTATTAGATTGAAATGTAATGCTCTAATTAATTCTCTTCTCTAGGAGTGCATGTTGATCATTTCTTATTGCTGACCCTCTGAACAAACAAGTAAATTTTTATTATCCAAATATCATCCTTAGTAAAGCACAACTAAGGAGTAAGAATAATAGGTCATAAACAAAAAAAGGTCACCATTTCTGATGACCTT
>CAXBNB010000490.1:0-4058 GCA_963976505.1 uncultured Reichenbachiellaceae bacterium | reverse complement strand
TACCAAGTACAAATAATTTTCTTTCCAGGTCTTCAGGGCTAAGTTTTTCTATTGGTTTAACGAAAACTTGCTCAATGTATGGTTCCACTGCTTTTGATTCGTGACCAGGTACAGAGTCATCAACAGGAACCAGACGATAGCCTATTAATGTTAGTCCTGATTTTTCAATACATTCATTCAGCACTTTTCTACACTCTTCCCTTGTTTCGTAATGTTTAGGAAAAAATATCATTCCTACACCATACTCTTTTTCTGGAGGTAATTCAATGCCAAATGCACCCATTTTGTCAGAAAAGAAGTCATGAGGAACCTGAACCAAAATACCTGCACCATCGCCAGTATTCGGATCACTACCTGTAGCACCTCTATGCTCCATGTTTTCGAGCATCGTTAACGCGTCTGAGACAACTTCATGAGATTTCTTTCCAGAATAATCTACTACACAACCTACACCACAACTGTCGTGTTCTAACGAGGGGTGATATAAACCTGATCCTTGCATATTCTAATATTATGATTGTAACGCTGGAATATCCAGACTTTTTGCCAATTAAAGAACCGCAAAATTACCAAAAATGAAGCGATCTTGGAAATAATTGTGTGTAATCTGAATGATTCTCATTTTTTTATATCATTATTATAATTTATTCACTGATTTATTATAATTTTTAAAAATGATATGCCTCTCCATTATTTAAATTGATAATTTAACAATGTTCAAAGGTGTGCAATAGTATCAGTCCATCAAGATGGGATTATATACCAATTAAATACCCAAAATTAATAACGAATTTTCCCTGAATAGAAGGTTTAAACATACCTTTTGGGGGATTATTGGTCAATCAAATTCTTTTTGTTTAGGATGTCTATTTCTGAATCACTTAAGGGTATCTCACTGATTATTGAGTTTAAAACAGGCCGCCCTATGGACAAAACTCCTAGCGCCAATATGTATCCAAGAATAAAAAGGAAATATTTAGTGAGGAGTAAGCCAATGACCATCAAGACACAGCAAATGGTTAGCTTGAAGTATTTTTTTAGAGAAACTGAATAATAGCTGTTTAGCTTTACCCTGAGAGAGCTGTCCTTTTTTATATCAGTCAACTCCTTTTTATAGGATTTAATGGAGGTATAAAACAAGAAACCATAAGGAAGAGAGAGTATGAAAGCCAACAAGTAAGCAGCAAGGCCGCTGAGCATCGCATCAGATGCTCCGTTTCTTTCAATGTTAAGGAATAATGCAACGAATGGAACCAATGTGATGGCAATCAGTGCATTGAAAACGAGGTATATTTTGTTGTAATACTCTTCTCCGTTTTTGTATTTGGGCATTTTTATGAGAAAGTGTATTTGAAAATTTAGCTTTCTTTATCTTCCTCTTCTTTCCGGTCGCTATGAATTTTTCTGATCTGCTTTCTTATTTCCACCAGTCTATCTGGATAGTCAGTAATGATGCCATCTACAGCCATATTTAACATTTTGACCATATCCTCAGGTTCATTGACAACATAAGTATGAACTTTATAACCTCTGGCATGAAGTCTGAAAATTCTTCTTTGTGACAATGTAGTATAATGAGGGTTGATGGTTTCGAAGAAGTGATGCTTGTTTCTATTGGTCATGAAAGACTTGGAATTGAGGTAAAAGCTGAAAAGCATTGACTCATCTTCGCCCATCATGAGTTTTTTCATTTGGATCGTAGAATCACGGGCATAGGCATGTTCTAAGTACTCCTGATCATAAGACTGTACGATGCACCACTCTTTATTGTCCTCTTTTTCGTCAATTATATCTACAATTCTTTCAGGAAAATTCTCGTAAAATTCATGTCCTTTGGATTTGATGTCTATGAGGATATCAGCCTTGCCATGCACTAAGTCAATGGCTTCACGAAGGGTTGGGATTTTTTCTCCGGCAAAGTCCGGTGAAAACCATGATCCAGCATCCAGTTCTTTTACTTCAGCAAGTGTCATTTCATGAATCTTTCCCGTTCCGTTGGTGGTACGAGACACATCTTCATCATGAAATAATACCACTTCTCCATCTTTGGTCATGTGAACATCCACCTCAATCATGTCAACACCCATATCTAAGGCCACTTGTAATGAAGCGAGTGTGTTTTCTGGAGCATATCCGGCAGCACCTTTGTGTCCTATTACTTTGAAATCTTTTTTCTTTATGTTTTCAATGTTGGTGCTGGCGATGTATCTCTGGTAGAACCAAGGCTCATACAACCACATAAGTAACAATAGACCCATCATTGGGAGGGCATACCATATAAAATTCTTACTGTTCATGTTATTGAAAATTATTTTGTGTGACTTTGAAGAATGAAGTGTTCAGAGTCCTAAGAGCCAAATTTAGCAAATTAATTATGCCGTATTGATATGTTTGATTACTTTTTTGTATGGGAGGTTTTTGTGTACTGATATCTATAGTATACCTGTAACAAATAGAAATTAATATGTTATGACATAATTTTGAATCTTTATATAAAGATAGAAGGATGAATAAAACATTTGTAGATCACTTAGGCAGGAGGATTGAAGTGTGTCATCCTCCAAAGAGTATAGTTTCATTGGTGCCCTCTGTAACCGAATTGCTCTACCACCTGGGGCTTGGAAATGAGGTGAAAGGTGTAACCAAATTTTGTGTTCATCCAGAAAAGGTAAAAGCTTCAACGATTGAAGTAGGTGGTACAAAGAACTTTAAAATGGATCAAATACATCAGATCGCACCAGACCTTATTATAGCCAATAAAGAAGAGAATTACATTGATGGAATTATTGAGCTGGAAAAGAAATATCCGGTGTGGGTTGGTGATGTAAATACATATAAGGATGCGTTAAGCATGATTTCCGATATTGGAGAAATATCGGATAAAGTTGCGCATGCTTCCAGGCTAATAGGAGAGTTAAATGAAAAGTGGGGAAAAATCAAGAAGACATACTCTGGAAGTGTGCTGTACTTAATTTGGTACAAGCCTTCTATGGTCGCTGGGAATAATACCTTTATTAATTCTATACTGGATTATCTGGGGTTCACCAATGTAGCGAATAAATACGATCGTTATCCGGAATTGAGCTCAGAAAGATTGTACGAACTAAATCCAGAATTCGTTTTTCTTTCTTCAGAACCCTTCCCGTTTAAGGAGAAACACTTGGGGTTTTACCAAAGTATTTTCCCTAAATCAAAAATAATTTTGGTGGACGGAGAAATGTTCTCTTGGTACGGAAGTCGTATGCTTTTCGCTCCTGATTATTTCAAAGTGCTCTTCAATTAAGAAATTGAAATTCCTGCTGTGGTTAAATGATCCCAAAATTCGGGGTAGGATTTCCTTACCACTTTTGGGTCGTTTATGACAATATCAAATTTAGTAGCAAGAGGAGCCAAGGCCATTGCCATCCGGTGGTCTTCGTAGGTGTCGAAAGTTAGATTGTCCGGCACCAAAAAGAGTTTGTTCACAGTCAGTTTCCATGTTTTTGCATCTTTCTCGAAAAGATTTCCACCAATTTTGGCTACTTCCGTTAACATGGCTTGGGTTCTATCAGTTTCTTTTATTTTCAAACTTTCAAGGCCTGTCATTTCTAGTTGGATTTTCTTTGCGGCACCAATCGCTATAATGGTTTGCGCAAGATCTGGGCAGTTTCTGAAATCATATTTTAGTGACTTCTGGTGGCTTGTTTTGGTTAGGATTCCTCCGTCTTCTACAAATTCACTTTTCACTCCCATGTGAGTCATGATCTCAGCAATGGCACTGTCACCCTGATAAGAGTTTTTGCGTAAGCCGAGCAATTTGATTTCAGCGGTTTCTGCCAAGGCTACCATACTGTACCAGTAGCTGGCACCTGACCAATCAGACTCCACCGTGTATTCTGCAGGAGCGTACTTTTGATTGGGAATACTGATTTTGTTTCCTTCAAATTTATAATCAATGCCAAACTTTGACATCAGGCTTAAAGTCATTTTAATGTAAGGAAGGCTATAAATATCGCCAGTTAGTTCAATTTCTAGACCTTTTGGGAGCTGTGGTGCGATCATTAAAAGTGCAGAAATGT
>CAXBNB010000489.1:0-4059 GCA_963976505.1 uncultured Reichenbachiellaceae bacterium | reverse complement strand
ATATGGAATGCCTGTTTTGGAAATATTGCATTCTAAAAATGTAATCGTTCTGAAAAGAAGTATGAACAAAGGTTATTCAGGAATTGAAAACCCATTGTTTTTTCATGACAAAACTAAAATGTTGTTTGGAGATGCTAAGAGTTCATTGGAACTGCTAAATGCCGAAATCAAGGGAATGGATTGATGCAGTATATTTACTGAGTGCAACGCAATACCTCCTTTTAAGAACTATAACTTATGCCAGAAATAAATTACAACAAAGCTTCATTTTCTTATAAAGGGAAAATCGTACTTTCTGATGTTTCCTTCACAATTAAGAACAAGCAACATTGTGGTATTGTTGGGCCAATAGGAAGTGGTAAAACCATGCTGCTGAAGAGTTTGATGGGAGTGCTTCCTCTTCGGGAGGGAACTAGGAAATTTAATGTAGATGGAGGAGAAGTGTCACCTTATGAGTTTTCCTGTGTGGTAGAATCGGTAGAGTCTTCTGATGGCAATAAGTTTTTTAAACCCGGTAGCCACTTTTATCAACAGCGTTACCAATCGTTGGAAGACGATGAGTCGAGAAGTTTGTTGGTCAAAGACTACCTTAAATTACTTGAAATTGATCTTTCGGAGGCGAATGTGGCGGATATCGTTGCAAAAGGCAAGATCACTGAATTGTTAGAAAGGAAATTGATTCACCTGTCAAGTGGTCAAAGGAAAAGGCTTCAGTTGACCATTGCCATCACCAAGAAACCCAAGGTGTTGCTCTTAGACTGGCCATATACAGGTTTGGACTCTTCTACCAGAGCATATTTTAATGTTTGGCTCAAAGAAGTCACCGATCAATTTGGAATCCAATTGATCATAGTAGCGAACAAAAGAGATTTGCCAGATTTTATTGATACTGTAGTTGCGATTGAAAGCAGACCTAAAGCAGCACTATCTGATTCAAATAAGGCACTGGATCAATTGATCAAAAACTGGACGGACAATCCATCAAATCAGCGTTTTGACTCAATGATCAGGATGAAAGACGTATTGTTGGGATATGGAGATGTAAAGATCTTGAAAGGAGTAAACTGGGAAGTGAAGCAAGGGGAGCTTGTAGGGTTGCAAGGCGAAAATGGATCTGGAAAATCATCACTTTTGAGTTTGATTTATGGGGACAATCCCTTGGCATACAACAAAGACATCTACCTCTTCGACAAAAAGAGAGGCACAGGTGAAAGCATCTGGGATATAAAAAAGAACATAGGCTTTATCTCTTCGGAATTCCATCTTTACATGAGGGATAATATTACATGTGAGAAACTGGTTGCTACAGGATATTTTGATCAATTGTTTATACCTAGAAAACTAACTGAGCGGGAATCAGCAACAATAGATTTGTTTTTTGCTTACTATGGAGTCCAAGACCTGAAAGAGAAGTTTTTTGATCAAATTTCTATAGGAGAACAACGATTGGTATTATTGATCAGGGCTTTCATTAAAAACCCAATGCTACTTTTGTTGGATGAACCTTTTCATGGTTTTGATGAAAACACGATCGCAAAATCAAATCAACTGATTGAAAAAATGGTTGAATACTCAGGTACTACTTTGATTTTTATCAGCCATGACAAACAAGTAATGCCCAATATCATTAACAAATACTACCTACTGAGTGAAGGCATCATTCATCAAATGAATTAGCAAATAGTTAGTTCGGATTTAGCACAAAAACATGTTTTGCTTCCGTTGAATTTCATTATGGAAGGGAGGTATGAGCCTAAATTAATAGGTCTTACACCAGTGAGTATTTTTCCGATTTCATAAAACTTAACAGATCCAGAATGATCCCTTTATATCTCATTAGAGGGGTTTATTGCCAATATATACCCACTAGCACGTAGTACAATACCATTATAGGGGTATTGTACCAATATGGGACTAAATCTAAATTTGAATATGTATTAATCTGTATTTTCAATCAATATCATATTTTAACATTTAGACACATGAGAACCTCTTACTTAAAACTTTCATTATTGCTCTTGACTATTGTCATAATGTCAAGCACGGCACAAGCTCAGGATGCCCTTTGGCAATTGGACTTTGAAAAAGAAATAGTATTTAATCAAAATACTGATGCGGGTATTCTATTGGTAGGTACGCGTGATTTTATGTTGCATGGTGTGGATTCCAGAGATGGCAACAAACTTTGGTCGAGTGAGGCCTTGGTGGAAGGAGCAAAAAAGGTAAAAGGGCCTGACGGAAAAAAAATTGATGCTAAATATGCCTTTGATAATTTTTTAAATGTATTGGAAGATCCTGATTTTCCTGAAATTTCAGATTTCCTTGAGGTAAAGTTCACCGACAATGCCATGTATAAGAATTATGCTGTAATCAATTTACGCACCGGTGAAGAAGTAATGAGCCCTAGAAAGGCAGAAATGCCAGTTACTAAAATTCCTTTAATGGGTGAAATGGTAACTTTTAACTACAATGGAACGGGCTACATCCCAGAATTGAGAATGGTCATTATATCTGCTGCTTATGCAGATTTAGATAATGGAGGGGAATGGACTACTGTAACTAAAATGGTAGAGTTGCCAAGTGCAAAAGTGATTTGGACCAACAATGAAGTAGCAGTAGATGGATATCCTTATGTGATGGAAAATGGAGATATTGTTTTGCCAGGAGCAACTCAGATTGCAAGACTTAATTCAAAAACGGGTGCAGTAAAGTGGACTTACAATACTTCTAACAAGAAGCAATTCTTTGTAAGTTTCGATTTAAGCCTTGATTTAACTACTGGATATTTCTTTGAGAAAAAGAATAACAGTGGGGCACTTTCTGCTGTTGATATGATTTCTGGTAAAAAGAAATGGGAGCAAGAACTGAGACTAAAAGAGGTGCCAACCATGTCGGCAATGGGCTATGGAGTAGTAACAATTGATTCGAAGAACTTCACGCTTTACGATCTTGAGGGTGGTAATGAAAAATGGACGGCCAAGAAAATAGATGGATATGTGGTAGATCTTGGTGAAAAAGGAATATTGGCTACATCAAAAGGTAAGAGGCTTGTTTTGATGGATAAAGACAATGGATCGTATATCTGGGATGAGAAAATACCTGGAATTCAGATTGATCAAATTGCTGCGAAGGGAATCATGTATTCTGATGTCAAAGGTAGGTTAGGTTTTATCCAATATGACGGTGAAAAGATTTGGGATAAAAAGGGAATGCTTGAAGTACCAACAATGAGGTACAAGCCAGAATTTTCCAAAGAGATCATGTACGTAGATGGAGATCTATTTGAAGTAGACCTGATGACTGGTGACTACACTGTGTTGAAAGCCAAATTGGACAAAGAATTTGACAAAGAGGATACACCAAGTAGCATAGAATTGGTCGAAGGAGGTTATTTGATTTCTAGTGATCAGGCACTTTTGATGCTTGAAACGGATGGGTCCGTAAGGTTTAAGAAATATTGGGAAGCACCAGGCTTGAGTATGGCAGCAAAGATTGCCTTGAGGGTAGGGCAAGCAGCTGCGATTGCCATGGCAGTAAGTGCATCTGTTGAGTCTAGTAGACACAAAACTGCCTATGGTGGAGATACTTACTATAGCAAAATGTATGCACAGCAGGCCGATGATTGGGCTGCAATAGCGGGAATGGCAGGTTCTGCTGCCAAACAGAAATTTAGTGCTACAGTTTCTAAGGGCAATGTCAGAATGATACTCACGAAAGTTGGTGATGGAGGGCAAGGAAAAAGTTCAGGGCTGATGAAAGTGGATAAGAGAAGCGGAGAAGAGATGGGGTCATTGTTGCTGGGTGATAAAAAACCTATTTACGACTATGATCCTGTATCAGGCCAAGTATTTTTCAAAGCAGACAACAAACAAATAATAAGTTATAGTTTTTAAGATAGTTCATAGCTGAGCCTATAGTCCATGGTTGATTTCAAAAGTCTTTATTGGACGATCAACTATGGGCTATTATTACTTAAACAGTATCGATATGCTTCGTCAATTTTTGTCAACCCTTCTTTTTAGTTCTGTAATTTTTATTTCCACTGCTCAGAATGTAGAG
>CAXBNB010000488.1:0-4062 GCA_963976505.1 uncultured Reichenbachiellaceae bacterium | reverse complement strand
TTTTCCAAATGAAGAAAGATGTAAATGTAAATGACATGCACATTCTCCTCGTGGATGATATTATTACTACTGGAGCCACGATCGAATCGGCAGCTAAAATCCTAACAGAATCAGGTGTTAGAAAGGTTTCGATTGCTTGTATAGCGACTGGACAGCAATAAAAAAGCCTCGACGACTGTCGAGGCTTTCAATATTATCTTTTCTTGTAAGGCTTAGTAGTTGGTACCAGCTCTAATCATTGCACATCTGAATCCTATCGTTGATGTTGCAGAATCTTCTTCCAGATACCTACGCGTTCCAGGAGACATCCAGTAGGCTACATCTGCCCATGAACCACCTTTATACACACGTACACGATCAGTAATTAGTGAATTGAAATTACCAGCATCATAACCATCTTCTTCATCAAGATAACCATCTCTTCTAACAGGATTTAGGTCATCAAAATCTTGAAATGAAAGTGGACGGTAAACATCTTGTACCCACTCATTTACATTTCCTGCCATATTGTACAAGCCGAAATCATTAGGTGGATAATCGTAAATATAAGTTGTGATCATTGCACCATCATTTAGCTTTCCTGCTATACCAGCATAATCACCACGTCCTCTTTTAAAGTTTGCTAAGAAAGTACCAATTTTTTTGCCATAAGGGTTTCTCAATGCATGACCATCCCATGGGTATAATCTTCTGTGTGTTTGGTTCTCATCAAGCCACTGTGTTCCGATAAGAGCTTGAGCAGCATATTCCCACTCTGCCTCTGTTGGAAGCCTGTAGTTAGGTAGTACTACACCCGTTTCTAGAGGAATTCTTTGGTTTCCACCACCTTCAGCTGCAGAATAATCTTCTAACTCTGCATCTTCTGCCAATTTGAGGTTGACAGTGATTGTTCTCCAGTTACAATAATCCTGAGCTTGTAACCAAGTAACTCCTACAACAGGAAAGAATCTGAAACCAGGATATCTCAAATAATGATCTACATAAGGATCATTGTAAGCTAAGTCTCTAGCCCATACAGTAGTGTCTGGCAATGCTGACTCAAAAAATTCTTTGGAAGAATCTAATCTTACATAGTGAAGGTACTCTAACCAGTGAATATTTGCGACCTCTGTTTCATCCATGTAGAATGAAGCTACAGTAACGGCACGTTCAACATTGTCGCGAGAATTAAGCACATCTTCTTCAAATGAACCCAATACTGTTCTACCACCTTCAATAAATCTTAGGTTTGGACCTTCTGGTTGACCTCTGAAATCATTGACTTGAAAGCCACCATCTTCATCATTGTATTCGATTCCAGTTGCGGTACTATATTCACCAGGGCTTACACTGGTGGGACGACCACTACTTCCTCCTAACAAAGAGCAAGCAGAGATGACGGCTGCAACAAGGGAATACAATGCCGCACCGTTTAATAGACGAATGAATTTTTTCATAACATATTCAAATTTTATTCTAATCTCCTAAAGTAATTACAATTTTTAACAAATCAAATTGAGACATGCAATAATAGTAAATCAAAGAATCTTATCCTTAAAATTCACTCTTTTCTGGATCAATAAAATGGGTTAAAAAATAAAACTATACACACCTGTATAAACTAAATAGAATTTAGGCACTTTTATTGTGTTAAACTCGTATAATATTTTTAGTGCAAAATAGGATTATTGTACGTGAACAACAATCAAATCATAAAAACATAGTTAAAAGTGTTAGATTTGCAATCTATTTTATAGTGAAATGAGTCAGTCAGAAATTTCCATATATCGACCAATACTGTATTCTATAGCTTACAAATTTGTGGGCTGTGGTCATATTGCTGAAGATTTAGTTCAAGATACTTTTTTGAACTGGTTGAAGGTGGACAACAAGAAAATAGTGAATGTAAAGGCCTATCTAATAAAATCTGTCACCAATTCTTGTCTAAATTATTTGGATTCTTTTAAACAAAAGAAGGAAGAATTTCTTGACAACCTAAGCCCATCTATAGCACGATTTGGCATTCACCCCGACTTTAGCAATATAGATTTAAAGCAAGAAGTGACTCACGCATTGTCACTTTTGTTTAAAAAGCTGGCTCCTACTGAAAGAGCGGTATTTATGCTTAAAGGGATTTTCAATTTTGATTATTCAGAGTTGAATGATGTATTGGATAAGAAATCGGAAAACTGTCGTCAGCTTTTCTGCCGTGCACAGCAGAAGCTTGCTGAAGAAAAAGAACGGTTTACAGTAGATAAAGATAAAATGTTCAAAATGGCAGAAGAATTTAAAAAAGCCACTTTAGGAGAATTTTCTGATCTAATAGAAAGTTTGAAAAAAGACATTTCTTTGGAAGGAAAATAAAAATAAGCGGTAGTTCTAAATACCTAAAACCCACCTCAGCCCATATTCGAATCATAAAAAGTAAGAATCTTTTCTTTGTTTAAAAAGTTGATTTAATTGTGATCTTTTCGTGATAACTTCTAAGTTTTTTTGGAGTAAATACTTTTATTAATTGTTAGTAGCAAGACAATTAATGAAACTTAAACACCAATATCATGTACAACGACATTAATTATCTTTATCTGAAGGAACACAAAATATTTGCAGGGCTCACCAAAGAACAACTCTATGAAGCTTTGAAGCATACTAAAATCTCTAGAAAAAGAAAGTCAGGTGTCATAAGGCTTTCGGAAAATGAAAAACCTAAACTGTATTTTTTAATAAAAGGTCGAGTAAAAATAGTAGAAACAGATAGGTTGGGAAACTCTCAAATAAAAGAAGTAGAAAAAGGCGGGGGAGTTTTCGGAAACTTTGGAAAAAGTAACCCCAAGTGCTATGAATATGCTCAGACATTGTCCAACGAGACGGTTTACTTTTATATTGATTACAGGGACTTTAATTTGTTATGTGAACTCATCCCTAGATTATCGCTGAACTTATTTGAATCTATTAGTGAAAAGCTGAAGAATTCTGAAGCGAGGTATAGTCACTTGGCATTTAAGGATGTAAAATCTAGGTTGGTTCAGTTTTTCAAATTTTGGGCAAGTGAAGAGGGCAAACAAGAAGGGAATAGTATCGTAATTCAAAACTATCTTACTCATAACGATATTGCAGAGATTATCAGTACTTGCAGGCAAACGGTTACATCTATATTGAATGACTTGAAGTCGAATGGGTTCATAACGTATTCTAGAAAGGAAATTATTATTTCTAATATCGCACAGTTGGAAAACGCAGCTTGACGCTAATATTTCACATTGATGACATTGGATTTTTTTTCACTAACAAATGTTGGAGGTAAATTTTTGAGTATTTCTGCATGAAGGGCCTTGACGGCTTTTTGTTTTAAAAAGCTTTTTTTCACCAATAAACTAACTTCCCTGGTTGGGACTGGATTTTTAAACTTTCGTAATTTGGTTTTATCATTTTTGTCTAAATCAAAAGTCACCAACTCGGGCAACAGGGTAAACCCACCCTGCTTATCGACTAATTTTTTTAAGGTTTCCAATGAGCCGCTTTCATATTTTACCCTGCTTTCAAAACTGTTGGGTTCTTTTACATTGCAAATGTCAAGAGTTTGATTCCTAAAACAATGACCTTCATTTAGAATCCAGAGACCATCGGTTTTTAATGTTGCTGGATTTATCTCAACTTGATCATACATTTTGTGCTGGTGTGAGGTATAAACAAAAAACTCTTCGTAAAATATTGGATGAGCCACTAGGCTATCATCATTTACCGGTGTGACGATCAGAGCGATATCTATCTCATCATTTTTCAACATACTTATAAGGCTTTCGCTTACTTGTTCTGTAATCTGAATTGATTTTGGGATTGTTTTACACAAAAGAAGAAATGAAAAGAGGAATAACATAAGGGGCTAAAGTTGGAATTACTCCAATGGTTATTTTACCCGAGACTTCATTCTTTTCATCATTAATGATTTCTTTTATTTTTTTTGACTCATTTAAAATCTCTCGAGCTTGTGAAATAATTTTTACTCCTATCGCTGTAGGTTTGACGGGATGTTTTTCACGGTCAAAAAGGATTACTCCCAACGAATCTTCAAGCTTTTGGATT
>CAXBNB010000487.1:0-4068 GCA_963976505.1 uncultured Reichenbachiellaceae bacterium | reverse complement strand
CGTACCTTTTGTTACTCTACCATTATCAGTTGCTGTCACAGGCAAAGTAGCTTCTGCTTCAGTCAAATCACTTATAATTTGAGTGTAAACATCAGCTGCAGGTACCCTAATTACTTCTTTGTTGCCAGAAGTAGTCTCCTCCAAAGGCATAGGAACGTCTCCCCACTGCTGTACTGCGTAAAACAAAGACAGTGCCCTCAATACTTTGGCTTCTGCTACTCGGTCTTCTTTTAGTGCTTCATCCATACCTACGACTGCTCCTGCCCTGTTGATCACGGTATTGGTTCTATTGATCTCTAAGTACAACCTGTTCCACAATGCTTCCACCACACCTGTCGAAGGGCTTAGATTAACATCATATTCGTTCAAGGCATTACCTGTAGCAGTAGCGGCTTTACTCCAGTCTCCTTGACTGAATATATCCGTACCCTGCATAACCAAATCCCTGTCTCTTATCAAGTTTCTCAATAATGGGTAAGTGGACCTAACCAGGTCTTCAAACCCAGCTGGAGTTACATAATAATTCTCTGCAGTTTGCAATGAAACTGCCTCCTCTTCTAAAAAATCGCTACATCCTACTGATGATAGCATCAATACAGCGGTGGCAAATACCTGCCATTTTTTATATATCTTCATTTTATTAATTTTTTATCGTGAAAGAAATAAGCATTAGAAAGAAACATTTAAACCGAATATATACGAAGCATACGATACCTCATCTGTATAAACGTTTCCATTGTATTCAGGATTGAACCCTGGGGTATTTGTAAACACAAATGGGTTGTTTGCCTGAGCATAAATCCTCACATAACCCAATCCTAGGCTGCTCAACATTGAAGCAGGAAGTGTATAGCCTAATGTTATGTCTGATACCCTAACAAAATTAGCCGATACCACAGAAAATGAATTTCTGCTATTGCCTGGACCCGCTCCTCTGTACCCGAAATAAGTAGTGGATGGATTGGTACTCGTCCAGTAATCAAGTGTGGCATCATGGTTGTAACGGTTGTTGCCAGTATCTCCAAATGTTCCAGTCAAATAGCTACTTCTCCATTTTACTCCCTGACGGGTGTATACGAAAAATGACAAATCGAAATTTTTGTAGTTAAACTTATTACGAACTCCCATTAAAAAGCTAGGACTTTCACTTCCTACAATTACCCTGTCATCTGAATCAGTGATGTTACCATCTTTATTCTGATCTACAAATTTCACCTGACCAGGCAGGTATCCAAAATCATCTGCTTCATCTACTTCATCATTTTGTCAGATGCCTATTGGTTCGTAGTAGTATAACGCATTTACTGGCTCGCCCATAAATCGATTGTTTCCAATATCTTCAGTCAAACCATCTGTCAATTTTGTTACCTTGTTATTGTTTTTGGTAAACGTTATGTTTGAATTCCATGTAAAATCCTGCTTGGCTAAATTGACTGTATTCAACATTATTTCTACACCGCTATTTTGTATTTCAGCAACATTGGCTACTACATCTGTAAATCCTGTAGATAATGGAAGTTTGTCACCTATAATAAGGTCTACAGTTTTTCTATTGTAGATTTCTATAGAGGTAGTGACCCTGTTTTTCATTATGCCCATATTGATGCCAAAATTAAGCTCCTTACTACGTTCCCATAACAAATTCTTGTTCGATAGGTTGTTGATCGCGTAACCATTGGCAGATGAACCGTCAAAGTCATATTGGGTTTGACCAATCGTTGATTGAGTTTGATAAGGTTTTACTGAAGCATTACCCACTTCACCATAACTTACCCTTAATTTCAAATCAGAAAACATATTGGTGTTTTTAATAAAATCTTCATCTCCAAGACGCCATGCCAAAGCTACAGATGGGAAAAACTGCCATTTGTTACCTACTGACAATTGTGACGCTCCATCACTACGACCTGTAACTGTCAACAAGTACTTATCTCTAAAAGAGTAGTTGATCCTTCCCATGTAGGAAAGCAATGCACGCTCCTCCAAGTCTGTGGACCAGGATGTCACCGTGCCATCACCCAAGTGATACCACAATGAAGGATAAGGTAAATCTTGCGCTGCTATATTTGAATCCTGTATTCTTTGCTGAAATACACTGTGCAATCCAGTTACAGTCAATCCATGGTCTCCTGAATTCAACTTATAAGTTACAGTATTATCTAACGTATAAGATGACACTGCTTTAGTTCTCAAACTCGCTCTTGGTAAGCTGGTGGATTTTTGAGATTTAGAATAGGTTCCTCTGAACTCTCCATCTTGTACATTTGATACAGTAGTCGATATTGAACTTCTAAAAGACAAGCCTTTTATCGGTGCATAATCAATATAAGCATTGGCCAATAAAGATGAAGTACGCTGCTCTCTCTGATAATTTTCTTTCTGAGCTTCAATTACGGGATTAATTACCTGATTGTCATTGATTCCCATAAATACTGAATACCCATTCCAATCCTTGTCTCCTGCTGCATCTGATGCCTGCAAGTCATCTGTATAAACGGTTCCTGTTGGTCGTGCTCGAAATGCCGAACGCAACGTCTCCAAAGAAGAAAGCGCCTGCTTACTAAATGTATAGTAAGAAGTCAATCCTACTTTCACTTTATCATGCACCTTGCTTTCCATTCCTGCCTTTATGGTGTATCTCTTAAATGAAGTATTAATGGTATTTCCTCCTTCATTCAAATAACCCAGTGAAAAATCATAAGTAGTCCTGTCTGTACCACCAGTCAAGCCAAGGCTGTGTCCAGTTTGTACCGCAGCGTCTGTAACCAAATCAACCCAATCTGTGGTTTGTCCTGAAGCAACCAAAGCAAGTTCACTGTCTGTTGGAGATCGGCTATTGCCAAGACTATTGCCAGTTTCTTGTTCGTACAAGTCAAATACGTGAGTGGCAAATTGTTGTGCATTCTGAAATGTTGGCATATGCGCCATTACCTTCGTTCCTACATATGAGTTGTAACTGATTTTTGGAGTACCTGATTTCCCTCTTTTCGTAGTAATAATAATCACGCCATTGGCTCCTCTCGATCCATATATGGCAGTGGAAGAAGCATCTTTCAGTACATCCATAGATTCGATATCATTAGGATTCAATACATTCATATCTGCACCCATTACTCCATCAATAACTATAAGCGGTGGGCTTGCATTTGATCCATCGAAATTACTCAACCCACGAATGTCGATACTATAGCCTTCACCAGGATTGTTACTTAATTTATTAATGTTTACTCCCGCTACTTGTCCCTGAAGGGCAGCAGCAGCTTGGATAGGATTGGATCTTACAATATCCACAGACTGAATCGAACCAACAGCCCCTGTTAAATCTCTTCTGTTTACTTCTCCATATCCTACTACTACAATTTCTTCCAAGGCAGTAGCATCCACATCCATTACCACGTCAATAGCGGACCTGGCTCCTACAGTAACTTCCTGAGTCTTATATCCTACAAAACTTATAACCAAAACAGACTCAGCTGATGGAACATCAAGTTTGTACTTACCATCCAAATCAGTGACCGTCCCTCCTGCAGAACCTTTTACTACTATAGCAGCACCCGGTAATCCATCTCCATTTTCGTCAGTGATTCTACCCGAAACAGCAACGTCGGCTATGCTTTTTTCAAATTCCACAACATCACCTGTATCATCCTGTGATTTTGTCACATGGATGGTCTCATTGACTCTACGGAATTTAAGGTTTGAATTCTTTCCAATCTCCAATAAAATATCAGCAAGCGATACTTTTTTAGCGTTGGCAATCTCAACCTTCTGGTTGCCTATCACATTTCTTTTGTAAGAAAATGTGAAGTCTGTGGCGTTTTCTATTTTTCCAAATGCTTCTTCTATTTTTGACCCATTCAAGTCAATATTTAGAAAAACATCCTTAATACTATTTTGTCCTTCCACATCCTTTGCAGTGATGATGGAAAACAAAACAGTTTGTAGAACCATGCCAAATAGGGCGTACCTTGACATAATAATTAGTTTTTTTAGTAAATTTGTATTCATTACTCTAATGTTTTGGTGAATAGTTATCAAATAATTTAGATGTTAAAGGTAGTCTTAATG
>CAXBNB010000486.1:0-4074 GCA_963976505.1 uncultured Reichenbachiellaceae bacterium | reverse complement strand
ATTAGTCAAATGTCTGTAGGTTAAAAACTTCAATCAAAGTACATGTCATGCGATCGCTATGGGAGCACTGATGCATTCATCAGGAATGTCAAAGGCATTCACCAAAGCAACGGCATCTTTCCTCAAGTCAAGACAAAGGTCATTCACCATTCTACGTATGGCTTTGGTTTTTACGCCTTCCATGTAATTATGCTCAAGGTACCACCCTTTGTTTTTTTCTATTGTAGTTAAAGCATACAGTTGACAAACTTTTTTCAAAGCAGGTTTCAAGCTGTCAGGAGCGGTTTTTACACTATTTTGAAACTCTTGTAAAACAACCCTCTCAATGTACGCATGTCCAACATTTACCATGTGGAATTGACAAAGGTTAAAGGCATCAAAAGAATCAACTCCTTGATCAAGGTGGTGCTTTAGTCGGTTGGCAGCTGAAGTTAGAATGTTTTTTTCCCGATAGAGAAAAGCCTCCAAATGAAAATCAGGATCCAGAAGGTGTTCGGGATCTGTTTTTCTTATAACAATCGGATTTTTACTCAAAATACTAGTGCCCGCTATTTCAGCCACATATTTCACAATACCGAAGATATTGATGTCGTGAAATTCCTGTTTGAATTCCGTCAACCTTCCTTTGGCAACCAACTGCATCAACACTGTATTGTCGCCCTCAAAAGTGGTGAAGATATCTGTATCTGCTTTAAGAGCGGCAAATCGGTTTTCTGCCAGGTATCCCTTTCCACCACATGCTTCTCGGCAGGTCTGCAATGTTTCTGTAGCATTCCAGGTGCTATATGCTTTTAATCCGGCTGCAAGTGATTCTATTTCCCTAGAGTCGGCTTCAGTTTTATTTACATATCGGTTGGTGAGGTATATCAAAGCAAAATGCAGGGCATAGGAATTGGCCAGCAAAGGCATCAATCTTCTCTGATGTGTGCGGTAGTTGAGGATCGGAATCTCGGGTTTACCAGATGGGCCAAATTGTTTTCTTGAGTTGCCGTAACGTATGGCGATGGTCAGTCCTGATTTGGCAGCACTTAGTCCCGCTCTTGGAATTCCAATCCTTCCGCCAACCAGAGTGGCCAGCATGGTGAAAAACCTTTTATTGTCACTGGAAATTGGGCTTTGGAAATTACCATTTTCATCCACGGAAGCAAACCTGTCCAGCATATTTTCTTTTGGAATGCTTACATTGTGGTATTTGATTTTTCCATTGTCCACGCCATTGAGTCCCAGTTTGGCGCCACAATCTTCTATCTCAATTCCGGACAATACATTCCCTTGCTTGTCTCTGAGCGGAACCAGAAAGGCTGCTACTCCATAGTGGACATCATCTATAATTAGCTGCGCAAATGTGGTAGCCATTTGACCATGTTGTGCGGCATTGCCTATGTATTCTTTTTGTGCCTGCTCTGTCGGCGTGTTGATGATGAAAGTGTTACTTTCTTTGTTGTAAGTAGCGGTTGTTTCTATTCCTTGTACATTCGATCCATGTCCTGTTTCGGTCATGGCAAAACAGCCCGGTAGTTCCAATGTCCCGATATCGCGGAGGTATTTTTCATGATGCATTTCTGTGCCCAATAGGTAAACCGACATGCCGAAAAGCCCGAATTGAACTCCAAATTTTATCACCAGACTCAGGTCATGATAACTTAGAGTTTCCATGGCAGTAAAATATTTCATCATATCGCCTTTTCCCCCGTAAGCTTCGGGGTACGCTAGACTACCGATTTTATTGTCAGCAAGAGTTTGACACCATTCAAGTACTTTTTGCCGATACTCCGGCAGGGTTGGGTTTTCTAGGTATTTAAACTCCGGTTGTGTTAAAATGGATTTGATTCTGGAAATGGTTTCAGCCTGATCGCCATCCAGGTAAGTTGTCAATTGTTTTACATCAAATGTTGATGCTTCAATGGTTTTCTCACTGTCGGTGACTGATGATTCAAATATGTTGGGAATCATTCGGTGGTGCTCACTGCCTAAAATTCCCAGTGCCAATTCTATTTCTTCAAGTGCTTGCAGGTTTTTGTCAAGCGTTTCGTCGGTTTCATTGATACCAACGGTGGCCATATTGGCGGCAAGCTTTACAAGTGACTCTTTCGATTCCGAAGGCAGGTTTTTAGCACTACTTTGAATCAGTAGCAACCATCCTTTGATTTCACTAGGACTTGGTGGGTTGATAGGGTTGAGCCATGCTGCGAGTTGGATTTGCTCAGCTTCAGTCAACCAGCTTTGCTTTTGAATGATTTTGTTTATTTCATCGAGTTCTGCCCGATTGAGAATGGCATCTGCCCAAGCGATGTATATGACAGGAAGAAATCGAAGCAGGTTTGGAGAATATATGGATGAGCTCATTTTGACTTAAATTTTACTTGTATAGTGTATTTGCGTTTCAATCTTCTAATTTATTAATTTTTAAATCTGTTTTGGTAAGTTCGAGCCATAATAATCTATCATAAACGAATCTCTTATTTGAAGCAATAGGACTAGATTAAAAGTTGCTATTGAACTGGGATTTTTTAATTAAAACTGTAAAATTGTAGATTGGACGAATTTGAAAGAGTCAAGGAAATATTGATTATACTTTAAAATTAAACTATGAACGAATCGAAACAGATGAATGCTGGTACAGGTGATCAGGAACGGAGTTATTTAGTGCCTTTGGCTTTGTTGACCCTGCTCTTTTTGATGTGGGGTTTTATTACCAGTATGAATGATATATTGATTCCACATTTTCAAAATGTGTTTCAGTTGTCACACCTTCAGGCGATGCTTATACAATTTTGTTTTTTTGGAGCCTATTTTATTATTTCTGTCATTTATTTCTTCTCATCCATCCGTCAAGGCGATTTGATTTCAAAAATCGGTTATAAAAAAGGTATCATTTTCGGCTTGCTGATCATGGCAGTTGGTTGTGTGTTGTTTTACCCGGCTGCCGAATTCAAATTGTATTCACTCTTTCTATCGGCATTGTTCATTTTGGCTTCTGGCATGACATTGCTACAGATAGCTGCCAATCCTTATGTGGCTCTTTTAGGGACACCCAAAAATGCAGCTGGACGATTGAACCTGACTCAAGCGGTAAATTCTTTCGGTACCACTGTAGGGCCTGTGATAGGTGCTTATTTTATATTTTCACCTGTTAGTGATTTGCTCCAAGTGGATGTCAAATCTGTGCAAATGCCTTACCTGACATTGGCTGCTATACTTGGAGTGCTGGCGATTATTTTCGTTTTTGCCAAGCTGCCCAAAGTAACAGAAACCACCAGTATAGCGAAAGGATTGGGTGCCATTAAGTCCCGACACCTTGTTTTGGGTGCGATTTGTATTTTCATGTACGTGGGAGGTGAAGTGACGATTGGCAGTACATTGATTCGTTTTCTCAACTTAGAAAACATCGCAGGACTGTCTGAGAAAGAGGCAAGTGTATTTCTGTCATTTTACTGGGGAGGATTGATGGTAGGTCGCTTCTTTGGAGCGATAGCCTTGTCCGATATGAAAAGCAATACCATACGAAGTGTCGCTTTTGGTGCGGTGGTTGTTGTGGCGTTTGTTAGCGTTTACTTTTTGATTGGAGAAAGGATCTCATTGATATGGTTGGGATTGGTCGTATTTAATTTGGTGGCATTTATTGCAGGTGGTTATAAACCCAACAGGACACTGGGATTGTTTGCCGGAATAGTCATTCTCTTGATAGTAACTGCGCTTATGGCAGAAGGAGAAGTAGCCATGTGGGCGATTTTGAGTATTGGATTGTTTAATTCTATCATGTGGTCCAATATTTTCACGTTGGCTATTGAAGGGTTGGGGAAATATACCAGTCAAGGGTCATCTGTTTTGATTATGGCCATACTTGGTGCTGCAGTTGTTCCTCTTCTTCAGGGTTTGGTGGCAGATTTTTCAGGTATTCACATGTCTTTTATAGTTCCTTTGTTTTGCTACATCTATGTGCTCTACTATGGTTTTTATGGATACAAAATCAAACAGAAACTCGATTAACAGATACGAAACATGTTGAAAATAGGAATAGACCTTGGTGGAACCAAAATAGAAGGCATAGCCCTAGACACTCAAAACAACATC
>CAXBNB010000485.1:0-4087 GCA_963976505.1 uncultured Reichenbachiellaceae bacterium | reverse complement strand
ATCGTTTCTAAAAGCGGTGAAATGTCCTCGACGATATTTAAATGAATTCTAACGTCCATGTATGAGGCGTGTGCTCTCACTTAGTGGACAGCACTAAAATAGTGAAGTCTGCCGGTGCTTCCAAAGTTTGTAGAATGCACTGCGTTGTGAAGTGAAAATATCCCGCGAGCTGATGTCTCCAAATAGCACAAAACTATCTCGGTGGTAGACGAAACGGTCAAGTTCCGATGCAGTTTGTAGAAAGCACTCAAGCACATGCCTTATACATATTGTTACCTCACGTTTCTACTTCAATCAAATCCAGTTGTTGAAAAGTACCACCTTGAGGTCAGTTGTTCGATCTCATAAGAGGCGTTCAGTATTTTGTCGTTACCGAAGTTTCTGGGGTTAGTCGCGAAATCATAGATTATTCTTCTTTCGGGTTGAAATAGATTTTGACTCTTCCTGATAAAAATTATTAAGCTATCACTTTCTTCAATGAATCCAGAAAAGTCTCTATTTCTTGTTTGATTCTTGACAATGTAATGAATTCCCATACTTCTCATTTCTGCTGCGAATCTGTCATCTTCATCAGCGTCAAGAACTGCATTCCCATATTCTTCCATGAAGTCAATTATTTCAGTTAGTTCAGATTCAAAGTTCGTTACTCGGTCACTATCAAAAGGATTGCAACCGACTATCAGAACAATTACTAGAAGATATGGAATTCGCTTTTTCACAATGTGAGGTAACATTTGAATATCACGCACAGTGCGTGATATATCCCCTATGTTTTCTCAAATCTAATAAATTCTTAATTTGAATTCATCAAGAACAAGCAAATACAATTGCTTTGACTACAAGCTTATGAAATAGCAGGAATGTAACGTAATCCGATTAGCTCGGAAGAAATTTGAAGTAGAAATCATATAAAAAGCATTAAACCGTAAAAGTGGCGAAATAATCAATAGTTGATTTTATATTTATCGTATGATTAATTATTTGACAAAAACACACCTTGTTGCCATAGTCTTGATGGCTGGTCTTTTCTCATGTAGCACTCAAAAAGACAATTACCCGGATCCACGGGCGAACCCAGAATCACCGCTAATGCTTTCAGGTGATTGGTTTGAAGATTCGCATGACATTGCATTTGATGCCTTACCTAAAGTGCCCTCTCAGCATATAGTGGTCAGTGATGTGCTAGCCAAAGATGGTGTCAATCAACACAACTACCTTATTCATCACGACAATCGCTTTTGGATCATGTGGAGTGACGGACCCGGTGTAGAAGACAGGGTAGGTCAGGTCGTGAAGTATGCCACGAGTGAAGATGGTCTAAACTGGACAACTCCTAAATTGTTGACTCCCTACCCTCCGAACTCTGGGCCGGATTCGCCACATTACAATACAAGAACAGAAGAAGGTTATAGATGGATTTCCAGAGGATTTTGGGTTTATAAAGGGGATCTTTTAGCATTGGCTTCATTGGATGAAGCGGCAGGTTTTTTTGGTGAAAACCTTGAACTAAGGGCTTTTCGTTGGGATAAAGAAGCGGATGAATGGATGGATTTTGGGAGTGGCTGATGTCACGCCGAACTTACGACTATAAAGAAAAGGGAGTAGAATTCCTTATAGGTGGAGTGGAGTCATTCGATCAATGGAAATCTTTTCCTGTGTTGGGAACCAATAAGGGGTTGACGGCTGAAGAGCCTTACTGGTGGATCTTGCCAAATGGCAAAGATTTGATGGCGCTGTTTCGGGACAATCAAAAAAGCGGATACCTCTACCGATCATTTTCAATTGACAATGGCAGTACATGGAGTCTGCCAGTCCAAACCAACTTTCCGGATGCTACCTCAAAGTTTCATGGCATCAGGTTGAGTGATGGTCGCTATGTACTGGTATCCAATCCCAAACCAAAGAAGAGAGATCCCATGACCATTTCTATTAGCAACAACGGGATGGTATTCGATAAAATGTTTTACCTGACAGGAGGAAGACATATTGATTATCCCCATGTTTTACAACATGACAATTACCTCTATATAGCCTTTGCTGGTTCTAAAAAACAAAAGATTGAAGTACTCAGGGTGCTTATTTCGGATTTGGATAATATCAGTATGAGTAAAATGTCAGCCAAATAATTATTATGCCAACAAAAAACCTTCCAAAAGGAATAGTCCCTATTATTCAAATGCCATTTGAAGCCAACGGAGCATTGGACTTTGTGAGCCTCCAACATTTAATTGAAGACACCATAGCAGCTGGATGTGATGGGTTGATTTGTACAGGTGTGGCTGGAGAGATTGGCTACCTTTCTGAGGAAGAACGGTTAAAAGTTTTGTCATTCGTTTTCAAGACAGTTGATTCTAGGGTGCCGATAATTGTGGGCGCTTCAAGTGAGGAGATGGAAACAAGTAGGAAGCTTATAAAATGGTCTCAGAACCATGGCGGGGCTGCCTGTTTGATCCAAGTTCCGGCTATTTACTACAAAGATCAGAAAGCCATTCTACCCTATTTTACTCAGGTGACTGCTGGATTTTCTTCATCCATCATTGTTCAGGATTTTGAACTCAATGGATCGGGAATGAGCCTTGAAACTATAGTTCAGCTTGTACAAGAGGTACCGACCATTGCAGGGATTAAAATTGAAACATTGCCTTCGGGACCAAAATACACAGCAGTTAAGAAAGCATTGGGAAATGATTTTTATGTTTCTGGCGGATGGGCAGTCACACAGTTTATCGAAGCACTGGAAAGGGGCGTGGATGCTATGATACCAGAATGTGCTATGGTGCGGCTTTATAAAAAAATTCTACTATTGTATCAAAATGACAATCAGGATAAAGCCAAAGCATTGTTTTATAAAATGCTTCCTATTTTGTCATTTACCAATCAGGAAGTAGCCAATTCGATTAAATTTTTCAAATGTCTCTTGGTCGAAAAAGGAATCTTTAGCACAAATAAAATGAGGTGGCCAGAACCTGAATGGGATGACTACAGTTTTCAAACTGCTCAAAACCTCATACAATTGTATTTGTCATTGGAAGCAGCTTTGGAGGAGTCTGAATAAATATGGATTAAATGATTAAGACATGAAATTGATGATCGAAAGGACAGGGATTGCAAGTATTCTTCTAATGTTTGTTGTATTTGGATGTTCTCCTAAAAAACAGGCGCAAATTGAAAAACCGTCAACGGTCGGTAGCAAACCAAACATCATTTTTATCCTGGCGGATGATTTGGGGTACGGAGATTTGGCTGGGTATTATGGAGGCAAGGCGCATACTCCCAACCTCAATAAATTGGCTCAGGAAGGAATGTTGTTCACAGATTTTCATAGCAATGGCCCGATGTGCTCTCCGACAAGAGCTGCTCTGATGACAGGAAGGTATCCACAGCGGTTGGGAATAGAGGATGCTTTATCTACAGACTGGACGGATGAGGGTATTGGCAGCAAAGCAAATAGCAATGAAAAGACAATAGCCCACTACCTGAAAGAGGTAGGATATGAAACTGCTATCTATGGAAAGTGGCATTTGGGAAAAGCACCAGTTGCCAATCCTGTTCGTTATGGATTCAATGAATTTAGAGGGCTTACTTGTGGTAGTGGAGACTATTTTTCTAAAATGGATAGGAATGGATATCGCGATTGGTGGCACAATGAGAACCTTGAATTTCAGGAAGGATACGCTACTCATGTCATTACCGACAATGCAGTGCAATTCATTGAAAAAAATAATGACCATCCATTTTTCCTCTATGTCGCCTATTCTGCCATTCATTTTCCCTGGCAAAGAGCAGAAGACCATGATTTGGAAATAGTACGCGAAGGGGAAGACTATACCAGCATCCAACCTGGCCCAAAAAGTAAGCTTGGCCCTCATCCACCAGAGATGATTCCTTCAGTATTGATCAATATGATAGAAGAATTGGATCAAGGAGTAGGAAAGATCATGGAAGGAATCAGGAAGAGCGGTTTAGCAGAAAATACACTCGTTTTCTTTACTTCTGACAATGGAAGTTATTTGCAATACAGCGAAGATTTGTGGCCTAGTGTTGGATCAAATAGCCCACTCAGAGGACAAAAAGGAATGCTGTATGA
>CAXBNB010000484.1:0-4100 GCA_963976505.1 uncultured Reichenbachiellaceae bacterium | reverse complement strand
CAATGGATTAAGAATTGCATTCGAGTAAAAACTCAGTTTGTCCAATTGGTCTTTCATCCTTTTGATATAATGAGGATGCGAGTGACCTATAGAAATGACCGCATGCCCTCCGTAAAGGTCGGTATATTCTTTTCCTGCTTTGTCCCAAAGTTTGAATCCTTTGGCTTTGTCGATCTCAATGGGATAGACAGGATAGACGTTGAATAAATCCATTTGTAATTTATTAAGCTACACGCTTGACGCATTGCGCCAAGCGTGTAGCGATTATTTAATATTTTCAATTCGTTTGTAGGAAGTTTTAATTCCCTGGATTACAGCAGAACTTAATCCGTGGTGTTCCATTTCATTTAACCCCGCAATGGTACATCCCATGGGGGTGGTTACCTTGTCGATGGCATTCTCAGGATGATCGCCTGTTCCTTCCAGTAGGGCTGCAGCACCTTTGGCTACTTGTACCGCTATTTGCTGCGCTTCTTCAGGGTGAAAGCCGACTTCCACACCGCCCTGTGTTGCTGCCCTTATGTACCTGAGGAAAAATGCAATGCCTGAAGCTCCAATTACAGTAGCAGCCTGCATCAGTTGTTCGCCAATTACGAGGGTACTTCCCAATGCATCAAATATGCTTTTGACTTCCTCTAGGCCTTTTTTGTTTTCAGTTGTAGCAATACAAGTCATGGATTGCATTTTGGCTATGGCCGTGTTGGGCATTACCCTGATGATTGGAATTTCATTACCTAGCTGTAATTGAATTTCACTGATACTCACGCCTGTCACCACTGATGCTACTACATGTTTGCTGGTGATTAAGTCGCCCTTGATTTCCTCCAGAAGGCCCTCTAGTTGCCTTGGCTGAACTGCTAGGATAACAATATCAGCTTCTGATACGGCTTGATGGTTGTCTTCTGACAATGTAATGCCAGTGCCTTCCAGTTCTTCCATCCAACTGATTTTCTTGTTGGTGAGGGTGATTTTTCCTTTGTCTAGAAATCCAGCCTGAGCCAGACCTCTTGATATTGCTTTTCCTAAATTTCCTCCACCTAGTATTGCTATATTCATGACTTAAATATTTTTAATTTTAAAAAGCGACCGTCTTCAATTTCAATCCCATCGTTTCTTCCAGTCCAAAGATCAAATTCATGTTTTGTACTGCTTGACCGGAAGCTCCTTTTACCAAATTGTCAATAATGCTTGTGATCAATAGTTTGTTACCATGTTTTTCCAAATGAAGAATGCATTTGTTGCTGTTCACTACTTGCTTTAAATGGATCCCTTTTTCAGAGATACTTACAAATGGGTGTTCAGCGTAGAACTTGTTGTACAATTCTTTTGCTTCTTCCACACTCAAATCACATTCAGTATAGATCGATCCAAATATGCCTTTGGTAAAATTTCCTCTTACTGGAATGAAATTAATGTCATAATCCATTGAGTCTTGTAAGCTTACTAGGCTTTCGGTGATCTCTCCCAAGTGCTGGTGGCTGAAGGTTTTATATACCGACACATTGTTGTTTCTCCAGCTAAAATGACTGGTAGCCGATGGATTTTGTCCAGCACCAGTTGAGCCAGTGATCGCATTGACATGGATTTCATTTTTAATCAACCCCGCTTTAGCAAGTGGCAATAATGCCAACTGAATGCATGTTGCAAAACACCCTGGATTGGCAATGTAGTTTGACTCTATGATTTTATTGCGTTGTAATTCTGGAAGCCCATAAACAAAGTTTTTTCCTTTGAAATCAGCGTCAGCGTGCAAACGAAAGTCATTTCCCAGATCGATGATTTTTGTGTGAGGACTAAAATCATGATCAATCAACACCTGCTTTGCTTTTCCATGTCCTTGACAAAGGAAAACTACATCTACGTCGAGAATAGGTTCGGAAGAGAAGGTCAGGTCACATTCACCAAATAGGTCGTCATGGACGTCACTCACTTGTTTTTCAGAATTGCTTGAGCTGTTGATGAAAGCAAGTTCCGCTATTGGGTGGTTGATCAAAATGCGTATCAGCTCACCTGCTGTGTAACCGGCTCCACCTATGATCCCAACCGAAATTTTATTTGTCGTTGACTGCATGGTAGATCTTTGTTTGGTTGGCCAATATTTTTGTAAATCCTTTCACGTCTTCTCCTGTCCATGCATTGTTCATTTCGCCATAGTCTCCAAATTTGGAGTTCATTAGGTCATGGTCAGATTTGATGCCTACTACATTGAAATTGTAAGGCTGTAGTTCGACAATTACTGTTCCTGTTACATTTTCCTGAGTATCGATCAAGAATTTTTCAATATTTCTCATCACCGGATCCATGTATTGTCCTTCGTGCAACAACATTCCATACCAGTTGGCCAGTTGTTCTTTCCAATACATTTGCCATTTGGTGAGTGTATGCTTTTCTATGGTTTCATGACTCTTGATGATTACCATAGGAGCAGCAGCTTCGAAACCAACACGGCCTTTGATGCCGATAATGGTGTCCCCGACGTGCATGCCTCGGCCAATGGCAAACTGTGATGCAATTGTTTCCAGTTTTTGAATGGCTTCAACTGAAGTCATTTTCTTTCCATCTATGCCTTTGATTTCACCTTTTTCGAAAAGCAATTCTATGGTTTGATTTTCTTTGTTTTGCAACTGAGAGGGATAAGCTTCCTCTGGCAATGTTTTATGAGAAGTAAGGGTTTCAGCACCTCCTACACTTGTTCCCCAAAGACCTTTGTTGATCGAGTATTTAGATTTTTCCCAAGAAGCTTCTACACCATTGGCTTTCAAATAATCGATTTCTTCCTGACGAGAAAGTTGCATGTCTCGTATAGGAGTGATTACCTCTATGCCCGGAGCTATGATGCCAAAAGTAAGATCGAAACGCACCTGATCATTTCCTGCTCCTGTACTTCCATGTGCGATGTAATCGGCTCCAAGATTCTTAGCATATTTTGCAATAGCCAACGCTTGAAAAACCCTTTCGGCACTCACAGATAGAGGATAGGTGTTGTTTTTTAGTATGTTGCCAAAAACAAGGTATTTTACTGCATTGTTGTAAAACTCCTCCACCATGTCGAGATTGCTGTGGGAAGATGAGCCTAAATCGTACGCATGTTTTTCTACTTTATCCAACTCATCTTTTGAAAAACCACCTGTATTAACCAAAACGGTATGTACTTCCAAATCCTTCTCAATAGATAAATATTTGACGCAATATGTTGTGTCCAATCCTCCGCTAAACGCTAATACAACTTTCTTTTTACTCATGACTCATAACTTTTTTACTAAATAATTTTTTGGCTGCTTCTTTTCTTTTTGATAGAAAAAACCTCATGAATTTGATCCATCGTGTGGTTGCAGTTTCTTTTTTACTGATTTTGACTTTTTCAGGGTCAAACAACATACCTGTGCATAGGCAATGTGAACGGCTCGTTCTGGTAAGAATATCAAAATTCTTACACGTTTGGCACCCTTTCCAAAACTGTTCATCATCTGTCAACTCAGAAAAAGTAACAGGTTGATAGCCTAGTTCTGCATTGATCTTCATTACCGCCAGACTGGTAGTAATTCCGAATATTTTTGAATTGGGAAATTTCTTTCTTGACAGTTCGAAAATTTTACTTTTGATTTTCTTAGCTAGGCCTAGTTTTCTATAGTCCGAATGAACAATTAGGCCTGAATTGGCAACAAACTTATCATGCCCCCAACTTTCTATATAGCAGAATCCCGCGACAGTATCTCCGTCTAATGAGATTACAGCCTTGCCTTCAGACATTTTCTTTTGAAGGTATTCTACAGAACGTTTTGCAATACCGGTACCCCTTTCTTTTGCAGCTTGTTCCATCATATTGGCGATGGTTTCGGCATATTCCAGGTGCTCTTCGGTTGCGTTAATTACTTCCATTAATTTATTTAATCAACAAAGTTTGAAAATTGATTTTAAACTTGATATTCCCCATCCTTTCATGGTAAAATCCAGTATTTTGAAAATTATATATAATATGGGTAGGTAATGATGTGGGGTACGTAGCTCCACCGAGTATATATAGACCCTTAGGGCCTATTCCTCCTAATCCTGAAATTAAATACAGCATAATCAACTGAAACTGAAATGGTTTCTTCGAC
>CAXBNB010000483.1:0-4142 GCA_963976505.1 uncultured Reichenbachiellaceae bacterium | reverse complement strand
TTTGGAAACAAAGTTTGAACCGGTATATGATCGTAATCGATACGAACCAGACTCCTATCATACTTCTTGCCATTCATACTAGCGATAGCTGCGACATCACCTTCACTCTGTCCTTTAGGAGGTGTGACTATAAATTGAAATGTTTGCTCCTCCCCTTTTTGTTTCAAATCAAACGCAGAACTTACAGGCAATGACTTCCAACCTTTTGGCAATTCAATAATTAATTCCCCATAAGCATTATCCTTTCCAGCTTTTACTACCACATTTATTTTTTTGCTTACATCTGAACCAAAGACATATACTTTTTCGGTGATATTGGTAAACACAGGTGGAGTAAACTCCAATGGTTGGTACACTTCTCCGTCGACAGGGTCATTTTTCTTGAATATTACTGGCAACTTAAAATCGAGATAAACATTTTCAATTTCTACTGTAAATATTGCATTCAAAACAGCTTCATTTTCAGGCGTTCCTATCAGGTTTTTATTTGCGACTGAGTACATTCCTAAAGTGCCTTCCTTTTTCATCCAATAAGGTTGAGAATACTCCAAGTCTTGTGGCAAAACATAATGTTTGTCAGAATGAAAAGGACTATTGTTTTGAAGTGTCTGATTTAAAGAAAATGTCTCTAACTTATCAATTGCAATCGAAGACAACACCACATTAACCAGAGACCTATTAATGGCTTCTATGCTAAGTTTAATTGAATCACCAGGAGTAAATTCACTGTCATTAGCCTTTACCTCTAAGTACAACCCAAGACATGCTTTTATGATGTTTTTTATTTCAGTTTGTTTAATCTTTTTCCAATGCTCGTCTTGCAATTGATTCAAAGCTTTGTAAGCTTTGATCAGGTCATTCACAACCAACGAAGGATTGGTGGGGTCAAAACTCATCAAGGCATTCTCAACATGAACTGCAACCTTTCCACCTCCTTCTACTCTATTCCATGTAGCATCTATCCCATCGAACATCCCTGTAGTAGGTTCACCAACTACGGGGACGAAATATTCCATCTGAGAACCTCTAGTGCCAGTAGACCCGAAACCTTGGCTTTTGTGCATACTCCTGCTCAACGAAGCTATTTCTGGATATGATTTTCCCAAAAGTGGATTGTACAGCCCTAAGTCTTCCGACACATATTTTGAAGTGTCTTGCTTATCCCTACCAAAAAAATATGGGTGTGTATTAAAAAGCAACTTTTTCGGACTCCAAGCTCCAAATTCCTTAGCCAATTCAGGGTATTTGCTCATGTCACCTGAAGCTTCAAATGCTTCTCTAGCCAAAATAGCTGATGCTGTGTGATGCCCATGACCACCTCTACCATCTTCTGGAAAACGGGTAATCACGACATCTGGCTTGAATTTCCTGAAAGTTCTCACAAAATCTGACAACACCTGATCTTTATCCCATATGTTAAAGGTTTCATCTGGATTTTTAGAATAACCAAAATCGTTGGCTCGTGAAAAGAACTGTTGTCCTCCATCTGTACGCCTGGCGGCTAATAATTCCTGGGTACGAATCAACCCTAATAATTCTCTTATTTCAGGACCGACTAAATTTTGTCCCCCATCACCACGTGTCGCAGACAGATAAGCAGTATTATACAATTTTTCATTTGCCAGATAGGCTATCAACTTTGTATTTTCATCATCTGGATGAGCTGCTACATATAACACGGTTCCCAATACATTGAGCTTTTGGAGCATCAATTGTATCTCTGCTGCATTGTGTTTTTTGGGAGCTTGCGCAATGGATTTACCATGGAGAAAGAATATTGCAAGTAGTAGAGAAGCAGTCCGTATTAATTTCAGCATAAATTTTTATTTATCCGACAATAATAAATGGATAATAAGGAAGTAAAAAATATTATCGGTTAAACGGTAAAACCAAACCCAGGTTTGGCAATGTAATTTCATAAAAAAAGCCATCGGATTCCGATGGCTTCAATTTTGAGTTTTGACCTATCTCTTAACCTCTTTTCCTAATTTGATGTCCTCTTCTTCTCTTTGTTGGGTCAACTTCTATTTCTTCTACCAAATCTCCTTGAGTCACCGTAGCTATATTATCACAAGTACCATCTCCAAAATCTACCACTTTATCAAGTTCTCCTTCTACACTTATTGTTGCTATCCCTGATACTGGAGCAAAAATTCCTTCTTCTTTGCATGAATGCTTGAAAGTGATAGGAGTAGCTTCATCCACCACTTTAGCATATGTCAGACCATCCATATTGATACCAGATGCCGAACCATATTTGGTTTTTATTTTATCATCTTCTGTTTTTTCTGATGTAGTAGTATGAGAAGCCTCTCTTGTGGCTATGCTCCCATCCTCAAATGTCATTTTCCCGCCTGTTAAGGTTACGGTGTAAACCTTTGGATTGGCGTCATGTCCCGATACATTCACAGAGGTACGTGTACCTTCTATAGCCACACCACTTACCATATAGTCTTCAAAAGTGACACTCTTTGTAAAACCAGCTTCGCCTCTTTCACCAGACCAAGTAATGATAATTTTACCAGATCTAACTCTGTCATTTCTTCCTTCACATCCATCACCAAAATCAATCGTGATCATCTGAGCTTCTGCATCTTTAGTGATATCAGCGCATCCAAAAAACTTACCATGACCATCTCTTCCTGAATTTAAAAAATCATAACCTAGTGCTTCTTCCGCAGCATCTTCCACATCGTCAAAAGCTGCTTCCGATGTAACTACAAAATCCACATCATCAACATAAATCGATGACGCGTCTTCTAACTGATTGTCTTCTGTACATCCAATCATAAATGTTGCCGTAAACGCAATTAGAATTCCAAATATCCTTTTCATTTTAGTATTTGTTTTTGTTAAAAATTATTTCCTGTTTAAAAGATTATTTGGGGGTTAGATGGGGCTGTAGTAGAAAGGTTTAATTGAACATTGAAAAAATTACATTTATTTTCAACATCGGGGTAATAGTCAAGAAGGAAATCTAATAATAAGTAAAGCTCAGGCTACTTCTTTTGCACAATAACCTTTTGAATAAAATGGTTCGACTCAAAGGAGCTTTTCAAAAAATACACACCATTATTTATATGAGTGAGATCAAGAACCGCTTCAACCCGAGCGGTATTAGAAGGAAAATCAGCAACCAACTTTCCAGTTGCATCAAACAAATAGAGATTCCTAAAAGGTTGTGAACCCTCTAATTTTAAAAGGTTATTAACCGGATTAGGATAAAGTTTTAACTGAGATTTCAAATCATCCTTAATACCTGTGATGGGTACATCTACAATTTTATAAGCAATGGCAGTCGTATCTACACATCCCCTGCTATCTGTAGCGACCAATTGAATGTTGAATTCACCAGCCTCTTCAAAATTTAATTTGGGAGAACTAACAGACTCAGCAAAGACTTCATTGATATACCATCTTGTTGTTACTACTTCTTGTTCGGACGCATAGGAAAAAGTGGCAGAACTGTTTTGGCTTAATACCAAAATCTCAGGATCAGCAGCTATTTCGGTCTCAAGTAAATAAGTGTCAATTAAAACCGTTTTTGGAGCACTTGCTGCAAACCCATCCAATCTCGTAACATAATAGGTTGACGGGAAGGACACCTCCTTCAAATTCAATGACCGACCCTTATAAACAGGTGAAACCAAATCAGGATTGTCATAAAAATAAAAAATACTGCCTTCCGTCGGATGTAATATCACATCATCAAATGGACAAACACTAATATCACTCAATTCAGGAATTGGTGATGCCTCAATCGTAATAGTCTTAGTAAGAGAGTCCGTACACCCCTTTTCATTGGTAACCACCAATTTCGCCTCCAATGAAGTCTGATCCACAAACGTAAAAGTCACATTTGGTTCTGTCCCTATGGGTTCACTATTTATGAACCATTCAAAACTTTGAGCATCAATACTTTTGTCTGAAAAGTTAATTTGATTTTTAGTAGTCAAATCCAATGTATCTGCAACAGCTACAAAGTCAACATTCAAATGATTTACAGCCACATGCACCTCAACTGAATGACTTTCAAATACCTCTTCTGTGGAAGTAATATAAAACACAGTGTCGTTCAAAATAACATTAGACGTAAACTGAGCACCCGAAAATACCGGGTTTACATCACTGGCGTTTTTGTA
>CAXBNB010000482.1:0-4147 GCA_963976505.1 uncultured Reichenbachiellaceae bacterium | reverse complement strand
TTATATAGGAAGATTTGTCTTCTTGCTTTTGTGATGTTACTCCAGCGATTAAACCAATATTGCTATTACCAAAAGACTTGTTGTAGCTTATAATATTCTCGTTTATCCAATTGAGTGATTGACTATTCCAATTTTCACCTCGTGGAGTTCCGGTTCTTACAATTATTTGATTTTCAAAACGATCCCTTCTGGTATTGCTGTAATTCGCACCAAATGAGGTTCTAAACGTCAACTCAGGCAGTATAGAAAACTCGGCATAAATATTAGATAAGATCTGACTTCTGGTTTCAATATCTTCTAGATGCTCTATGATAGCAAGTGCTTTAGGAATATCGCTTGATAATTGGGAGTCTGTAAAAGCATCTGACTCTCCCCAGTAACCTAGTCTTGAAGGAAGTACTGGTACTGATGCTATAGCACTATGAATCACACCACCTTTTCCTTCAGTATTCTTATCCTCATTTATGGTATATGTAGGGGCAATATTGAGTCCGATTTTTAAAAATTTGCTTAAATCGAAATCTACATTAGACCTGAAAGCATACCGATTATACCCTGTGTTTTTTACAATACCTGTTTGATCAAAATATTCTCCAGAAACCATATAACGGGTATTGTTGGCAGCACCTGAAGCAACCAACTGATATGATTGAGTTACTCCGGTCTGTGTAATAGCATCCATGTGGTCATACGTTGGAACTCCCTCAGGATTATTTAACCAATTCTGATCATACCTTTCGCTGGGTACTGGACGATCTATTGGCAATACATTAGGATCACCACCGTGTTGCATGTATGAGTCATCTCTAGCATCAGCCATGTAAGACAAATATTCCGGTGCAGTCATGAAGTCCAATTTCCTTTGCAAATTAGAAATTCCGGTAAAAGCATTAAAATCCAGTTTTAATCCCTGACCTTTACTCCCTCTTTTTGTTGTAATAATGACCACTCCATTTGACCCTCGTGATCCATAAATAGCAGTAGATGCAGCATCTTTTAATACCTCAATAGATTCAATATTTGAAAGGCTCATGTTGCCGAATGTCTCACCATCTACTGGAAACCCATCGATAACATACAATGGATCATTTCCTGCTGTGATAGAGCCAATACCCCTTACTCTTATTGTTGCATTCTTTCCTGGCTTACCGCCACTATTCTGAACATGCACTCCGGCCAATTGCCCTTGCAATGCCTGATCCACTGTTGCCACAGGTCGAGCTTGCAAGGCTTCTCCATCGATTTTTGCAATGGCACTGGTCAAATCACTTTTCCTTACAGTTCCATATCCTACTACTACAACCTCTTCCAATTGCTCTGCATCAACTTCCATCTGTACATCAACTACTGTTCGACTACCAATGGTGATTTCAGATGTTTTGTAGCCAACGAAAGAAACTGTTAAAATTGATTCTTCCGGCACACTCAATTTATAATTGCCATCAAGATCAGAGGTAGTACCTGTAGAAGTTCCTTTTATAACCAAAGATGCTCCTGGCAATCCTTCACCATTTTCGTCGGTGACTTTTCCTGTAATAGACACATCAGCCAATAGTTGGACAGATAATACTTCCTCTTTGACATTTTGGTTTTTGCGAAAATTCACAACACTAACGTCCTTGTTTACCTGCCTAAATTTAACATCCGCTTGCCTAGATATTTCAATTAGCAGATCGCTTACTTTCATACTCCCAGGCGGGATGAAAATATTTTTTTTCAGTTTGCTGCCTAATTCAACCTGATCATAATGAATATTGAAGTCAGTTAACTTTTCGACTGTCTTAAATAAATCCTTGACATTTGAAGTTTCAGATTTAATAGCAATGTCCACTTCTTTTACACTTACCGCCTTTTGAGCGTTTGTATTAGATGCCAATAGCAAGTTCACTAGTAGAACTTGCACAAATACCCCGTAGACAAAGTACTTCGAAAGCATAATAATTGTTTGTATAGCTTTTAATTTCATATTTTTGTACTGTTAAGAGTTGAAAATCTTTTAACTTTTTTTGGGTAGGAGTCTCATTCCCCAATGTTTATCATACCCGAAAGAAACTGAGCCGGTAACCTTGTTATCGGCTTTTTTTATAGTGCTAAGTGCTATTCATGATTTGCATAGTTTTTTTTATTAAAAAATAATAGTGACTGTTTTATTATCAATTTTATAATTAAACCCTTTTACATGCCCCATCGTTGACAGTACATTTTCTAAAGATTCGTTTTGAAACCTTCCGCTGTAGTTCCAATCGCCTGCTTTCTGGCCGTTTTGAATTTGCATTTTCACTCCATACCACCTTTCCAGTTCTTGTATCACAGTTGGTAATCCTACTTTATCCAACACTATGATTCCCTGTTTCCACCCCATCTCCTTTTCAAAATCAAAGTCCTTTGACATGAGATCTCCTTTGTTTGAATCATATTCGGCTCCCATACCTGGGTTAAGAATCAACCCATTGGATTTAGCCGACAAGTATTCCACGCCTACTTTTCCTGTCATCAAAAGTACTTTTACTAATGGATCGTCTGCATAGGCTTTCACATTGAAAGATGTACCTAAGGCTGTTGTAGAAATCCCTTTGGTGATCACTGAAAATGGTTTCGCTTTATCTTTTGCAACATCAAAAAAGGCTTCCCCAGATAAATAAACTATTCTCTTATTATTTTCAACATCATCTACATACTTCAATTTACTTGCAGCATTTAAGTTGACCCTTGTCCCATCAGGCAACTCGAAGGTTGTTTTTCTTCCGTTAGGATTACTTTTTTCAACTGTCGTTATTTGAAGTTGGTCAGCCTCTTGCAGATTGACTATGTGATAGGTAGTCCATGCTAGGCCAATTGCCATAAGAAGAATAGCTGCATACTTAAGCCATTGTTGCAAATGAATAGAATTTACTTCCCGATTTGGTTTGCCAAAATCAATGTCTTTTGAAGCCACATCATCTTCGATTCTTGCTTTTAATTTTTCAAAAGATTCTGAAGAAGTATCAAATGGTTGTTGCAAAAAATAATTTCTAATTAATTTGAAAATAAGGTAGTTGGACTTTTTGTTTTCTGTCCATTCAGTAATTTCTTTTGAATCATCATTTTCTGGAGAGCCACCTAGATCTCTGGCAATGACATTATATATTTCTTCTTTTTCCATTAGAATACTTGCGTTTCGAATAGGGGACGAAATTCACAGAAAAATCCCCCATAGGGTTTTAATATTTTATATACATTATTTGAAAAAGTACGAATAATTGACTTAAACATATTTTTTTCTCCAGATTTACAACAATTATTTGAATTAGTTCTGATTTGTCTGTAGTAATCTAAAAACTACCCGAATGGATTTCGTGACAGCACCAACTCACCGCTTGAATAAAAAAAACAATAACCATTGGGTAAATCCAATGAGTGTACTTTGGAGTCGCTTTTATGCAGAATGATTACAATGAGGACTTTGCGTTACTTTCAAATTGAAATAATCATACACAAGAAAATGAGAACTTTTAGAGTTCCTCGATTCTGGTTGGGGCTATCCTCCAAATAAGACTCTAACATCAATGCCATTCTTTTGACTGCTATCCCCAATTGATTTTCAACTGTCTTGGGGCTTATCCCTAGTTTCTTTGCAGTTTCTTTATAAGAAAGTCCATCGAATTTTATCAAACGAAAGATTTCAGCACATTTGGGTGGGAGCTCTGCCACTGACTTATCTATTCTGCCTCTTAGCTCCTCAAATAGATAAATATCTTCCGGGGAAATCTTGACTTCCAGATTATTTAATCAAAATGATTTTTTGAATGTTTTCTATAATAATCAAGGGTTCTATTCTTTACCGTCACGTACAAAAAGGACTCAATACTTTTTATTTGATCACATTCCCTTCTTTTGTTCCACAGCTCGAAAAAGACATCTTCAACTATCTCTTCGGCTGCTTCCTTGTTCCTAGCTATTGCTAAAGACATGGCCAAAAGCCATTTATGAAATCTATGGTATAGCCGTTCGAAAGCGCTTTGGTCTCCAAGTTTGATACCTTCCAATAGCTCTTCTATAGAACTACCACCCCCCTTTTTTATGTTCATAGACATTACACACAAATAAAGGGTATTTTCGGTGGAACTGAAAAGAGATGTCTTTTTATAGATAGGAATGATGGTTAGTC
>CAXBNB010000481.1:0-4152 GCA_963976505.1 uncultured Reichenbachiellaceae bacterium | reverse complement strand
AAGGTACTTAAGGGAAATGTGGTAGGAGGAGCCTTTGAATATTGCTCTGAAAACAGATCGATTTCCTTTCTTATAGTTGAAGCATTAAACCGAGTAAGGTACAGGGTTGATAAAATCTATTTTGGTGATCAAGGAATATTCTGTATCAAAGAGGCATTTGATGCTGTTGGAGGATACCCTGAGGAATCCATAATGGAAGCTGCATATTTTTGTAAAAAACTAAGGTCAATTGGGAAATTGAAATTGATAAAAGTGCCATTAATTACTTCTTCTAGGCGTTTTGAAAAAGGAGGGATTTGGAAAGTGTTTTTCAAGGACACTGTGATTTGGATCCAGTTTTTACTGGGATGGGATATCAGTCGGTATGCAAGGAAGTATTGGAAGGAGAATTTTGTAGTGGATAAAAAGCAATAACCACACAGCTGCTGATCTGTATGGTTACTGCTTTTTGGATGGGTAAGTCTGCCTTTAAGTTACTTTGAGAAGCCTTTCAGGATTCTTAAAGCTTGTATTTTCAATGGCTTTACCAATCTTTAAAAGCTTAGTAAAGCACAGAGCGGATTTTAGAGATAGACTCTATTTTGCCTCAGCTTGAGTTTTAAGGTTTTGTAGGCCTTCTTCATAGGATGGTCCCAGCATGCCGTCCATCATTAAACCCATTATTCTTCCTATAGGGTTAGAACCCATGTCTCCTTCGAAAGTCCATGTCACTATACTCTTGCCTCCGTCGGGTGCTATTGTTATATTGGCGTAGCTAGGGGCATCAAAACCACCAAAGTAAAGTTCAGTTCTAATTTTTTTGTTTTCGATGCTTTCTGTAATTTTCTGCGACCCAGTTCCTACATCTGGATGCTCACTCTCCCACGACATTTTTGAACCAACCCCAATTTCGGGTCCTTCAAAAGTGTATTTTGTTCCTTCAGGATCAATTTTCTGCCATGGAGACCAAGAATTGAGGGCTTTTATTCCTTTTATTTCTTCAAAAATAGATTCTGCACTTGCATTAATTGTAATGGATCTTTCTAGTGTGACCTCTCTTGGAGAGAGCATGCCTACTATGACAATAATACCGATGATTGCTATTATAACAATCACTACTATTTTCAGGATTTTCATATTTGATTGGTTTTGTTTGGTATGAAGTTAAAGAAATCAAATTTTCCTTCAAAATATTGACTTAATTTGTATTAAAAATTTGATTTAAGCGGTAGTCATGGAAAATGAAAGTATTGATGTTGAATATGAACCTGTTGGTTTTTCTGAGAGGTTGTTCGCCTACAATATTGACATTACTATACTGATAATATTGTTTATTCTTGTTTCATTTATGGTTGAAAGTAATTCAATTCTTTATTCCATTTGTATGTCAGTAGTTACTCTTTATTATACTTTATTTGAGTCTTCAAAACGGCAGGGTACTCCTGGAAAAATATACCACAAGTTGAAAGTGATTAATGAAAATGGGACGAGGATTTCAGTACTCAAGGCATTTCTTAGAGTGCTGCTTAAATACGTCTCGATTCTGTTGCTGTTTCTCGGTATTTTCATGATTTATTTCAGAAAAGACAGAAAATCCTTACATGATATTATCCTCAAAACTCAAGTAGTAAAACAATGAAATAGATCAGTATTTTTACCTAAAAAATTATATAATTATTGCCGAATACGGTTTTATTATTCAAAATAAGCACTATTTTTATCCCTACATTTTTACACAACTTATAAAATCAACACATGGCTAGTTTTAAGAAGACTTTTAATGGTTTAGAGAATACTTTCGAAGCTTTCATTTTTTGGAGTAGGTGGGTGCAAGCACCTTTATATGGGGGGTTAGCCATTGGTTCCTTTCTTTACCTTGTCAAATTTTTTCAAGAACTTCTACATTTACAACATGTTTTGCTAATAGAAGGTGAAGCAAAGATTATGTTAATCGTACTGAGTTTGGTCGATATTTCTATGGTGATGAACCTAGTTGTGATGGTGACTATTGGTGGATATTCCATTTTTACCAGTAAGATTGATGTGGACATGCACGATGATAAGCCACTTTGGTTGGATGGGTTGGATGCTGGTATGTTAAAAATCAAACTGGCTACTTCTCTTGCTTCTATTTCCGGGGTTCAGCTTCTGAAAACATTTGTAGATTATAGGGAATCAGCAATGGGTGAGAAACCAGAAGTTGTAAGTGTAGTAATGGAAATTGGAATTCACATGGTTTTTATCCTTTCTGCTTTATTGCTCTCAGTTACTGAAAAAACAGTACATTCTTATCATGCAATTGGTCATAAACCAGATTCGGAAGCAGAGGAGCATTGATCCTGAAACATTAAGACATATAAAAAAAGTATTAAAGGCAGTTGGTTTTTTCTAACTGCTTTTTTATGCAACATTTTACTTACTGATTGAAAAAACAATATTAAATTAAAAACCAATTTTAATATTTTGATTTTAAGGACTTTAGATGTTAATGGTTGGAAATTGGATTAATGTAAAAAGAGTGCGTAAAAAAATTGATATTATGAGTCTATATGCTTTAATATCTATTTAATTTGTATCTTGAAATTTATTGAAAACGAGAATTGTACATGATGAAATTTGGATCGTACCATAAAGATAGAAATGCCTATATTTTTGCAGGGGAACCATTAACAATTCATACCGATTATTATAATTGCTTTCTTCAAAAGTCTATAGAAGATATCAATCAATATATTGATATCAATTCAATTCTCATTAATTCGGCTCAGGAAATAGCATACAATCAGTTTTCAAACTGCTTTAAACAAAAAACCAACTGGAAAGAAGAACAACGAAAAGAGATTGTAGAAAAATACTTTAGCTTTTGTGGGTTTGGGAAAATAGACCTCAAGAATGTGCATAGAAAAGGAGGCTATGTTGAGACGGAAAGTGAACACTACGGCCTTTCGTGGAAAAAGATATACGGCCAAAGACAACCAGATCAAGAAGGAGTGGCATACTTTACAATGGGATTTTTGTGTGGTGCAACTGAAGCCATACACGATATAGTACTGGGAACCTTTGATGCCAAGCTCATCAGGTGTGTATCTAAAGGAGATTCAGCCACCAGAATAGATGTTTTTAGAGGGTTGAAGAAAAAGCTTCAAAACTCGGCAGGAGAGGGTGAAATTCAATCTTTTACCGATCAACCTACATCCACAGCAACTGCTGTAAATTACGATGATATTTTGGAGACATTTACTTCAGCAGAAATAGAAGGAAATGAAGAGACTGGCTTATTACAGGCCTATGGGAGTACAATAACCCGTCATTATGCCAACTACTATAGTTTGATTAGTGTAAGGATTTTGATGGCACTAGAGAAGAAATACAAGAGAGACGGTGTGTCTAAAGCAAAAAGCATTGTGATACAATCAGCACAAATGAGTGCTTTTCATTTATTAGGTAACCTTATTTCGTCTAAAGAATGGAAAACGACAATTGCTCCATCTGTAAATAGTACTGAAGATCAACTTCATGGGATTTTGGCATTTATCAATACACTTGGATGGGGTAAATGGGAGGTCGAGAGGTTTAACCCATCTGGGAAGAGTACTTTTAACATTATAGGGAGTAGTGAATCCAATGCATACCTTAAAATGGTAGGAAAAACCAAAGCACCAATTTGTTTCTTTCTCGAAGGAATGGTTACTGGCATAATGAATATGGTTTACAACAACCGCTTGGTTGCTGATAAGTCATTGGATGAGAATCAATATAATGCCATTTTTAAATCAGAAAACAGGTATGTAGTGGTAGATGCTAAAACCAGAATGATGGGTGAAGAATCAGACCGCTTCACAGTTTGTAGGAAAGATTTCGTCTCATAATTTCCTTTTTTTAAGCCTTTTACATTTTCTCTTTTTTTGAATCAGCCTTGATTCAATAATTGCTGTCATAAGCAATTTTCCAACACCGTATTTATAGCATACATAATATACTTATGGATTTTATGGACAATAAGCATTGATTAGGTATGAATAAAAATGTTTAAATTATCTACTCTTAGATAGCCTATCCCTTATCTTTTTATACAGCAGTCTTGCCGTATGGGGTATTTTTTTAAGCTGAAGTACAAATAACCTGATCGTGACTGGCCTGTTGTTCAGATATATTTTGTACCGCACGCAACCA
>CAXBNB010000480.1:0-4166 GCA_963976505.1 uncultured Reichenbachiellaceae bacterium | reverse complement strand
GACAACTTTGGTTCTACTTTTGATGTTGTTGACATTCCAGAAAACATGAAAGATATTTTTATTTTGCATTTGCCAGTTGATGAAAACTTGATTTAATCCAGCCTCCTCCGATCACATCATTGCCATCGTAAAAGACAGCAGCCTGACCGGGAGCTATGGCAGAAACACCTTTACCGAAAAATACCTTTATTATATCACCCACTTGTTCTATCACCGCAGGAGATCCAGCATCATTGTAACGGACTTTAGTTACAGTATCAATTCTACCATCAACTGAGCTAAATTTACTCAAATTGAGTTGATCGACATACATTCCATCTCTGGCCAGTTCATCAAATGTTCCCAGCACTACTTGATTTTTGTCTTTGTTGATTTCTATGACATAAGCAGGAAAACCGAATGCGATACCCAATCCCTTTCTTTGACCTACAGTATAAAACGGGTAACCTTCATGTTTTCCAACCACAGTACCATCTTCCAAAACAAAATCTCCTCCTTTTACTTTTTCCTCCAAACCATCAACCCTTCTTTTCAAGAAACCACGGTAATCATTATCAGGCACGAAGCATATTTCATAAGATTCAGGTTTGTTTACCAAAGCAGTAAACCCCCTGTCGATTGCCATTTGACGTATTTCGGATTTATGTAAGTTCCCAAGAGGAAACATCGTTCGGCTCAAACTTTCCTGAGAAATTCCCCACAGGGCATAAGACTGGTCTTTGTTTTCATCTTTTCCTTTTGAAATAACATAACGACCATTTTCTTCCCTGATATTGGCATAGTGCCCTGTTGCGATGAAATCACATCCGAGTTTATCCGCTCTTCTGAGCAATGCATCCCATTTGATATGGGTGTTGCACAAAACACATGGATTGGGTGTTCTACCATCAAGGTATTCATTGGTGAAATGATTGATTACATAATCCCCAAATTCTTCCCTAATGTCCAATATGTAATGAGGAAACCCAAGGTTTACGGCAATATCTCTGGCGTCATTGATAGAATCCAGACTACAGCAGCCTGTTTCTTTTTTACTTCCACCTGATGAATTGTAATCCCAGGTTTTCATTGTCATTCCTATTACTTCATAGCCTTGCTCATGAAGCATAACAGCTGCAACCGAACTGTCTATTCCTCCGCTCATAGCGACGAGGACTCTTCCTTTTGTACTCATACTTAATTGCCAGGTTCAAAGCCTGGTTTTAGTTTGTTTAGGGTGCAAATTTAAATCAAGATTATTGAAGTGTATTTCATAGGATAATAAATAATAGCATTTGCAAGAAATTAATTCAATAACCTTCCTTCAAAAACGAAAAAACCTCCAAGGATTCTAAATCCTTGGAGGTTTCACAATACTTCTGTAGTAACAAAATCTAATTGATAGACTCCCTCACTTTGGCGGTATAATCTCGCATGGCCTTTCCAAAGGGAATTTGATCCTTTTCCATTTTTTCTATGATCCAGATGGCGGCCATCACATGGGTCAGCTGTTCTCCATCATCTTCTCCTTCTATTTCTATTGTTGGCTCCTGTTCATCCAAAATGGCGGCTTCAGCCTCTTCCAAATCTTCTACAGCATGAATTTCAACGAGTTTTTTAATTACTGGCACCTGCATATCAGTTCAATTTATTTATAAGTTCTACTACAGCATCTTCCTTGCTTGAAGCAACGGCATCCACCAAAACTCCAGATTTGAATACAGCAAAAAATGGCAAATTGGTAACTCCTGCTGCTTTTCTTGCCGCCTCATTTTTTTCAGCGTTTACATTCAAAAAAGCAACTTCCTCAAACCTATCATCTACCGAAAGCCTTTTAAACTTAGGATTGAAAAGACGGCACGATCCACACCAGTCTGCATAATATTTTACCACTACCTTCGAGTGATTTCCTAATTCCTGTGAAAAATTTTCATCCGTTGCTTCGATTACTGCCATATCTATAGATTATTGATTTTATTTGCGCTGCAAATTAAGATCAATTTTGATCTCATTGCTTCCTGTCTGAATAAAAAAAATTGATCTATAAATCAGAATTATTGATATGGCGTTGAAAACATTTGTGAAAGTAGGAAATATCACCAATCTGAGTGATGCCCGGTACTGTGCTGGTATGGGCGTAGATTTATTGGGATTCCGTATGGATGAAAAATCAACAGAATATATTGATCAGGCATCATACAAAGAAATAGTGGGCTGGATATCTGGCCCTCAATACGTTGGTGAATTTGAATCAAATGACGCATCAACTATATTGACTACTCAAAAGGAGTTGAAATTCGAATATATCCAAGTAAGTGATATTGAATTGGCCAATTCTCTGTCGACGACAAGTGATGTTATTTATAAAGTATCCTTGGATAATTTTAGCAATGATGATGTTCTAAAAATCCATTTGAGTAAAATTAGTGATACTGTAAAGTTTATATTATTAGAATCAGACATGGAAGTAAGCTCAGTTGTACAGAACGCCATCAATGACTTGTCTTCTGTTTATCCGATTTTAAAAGGATACGGGCTAAACGAACAAACCGTTTTAAGTGATATTGCCACTTCTGATATAAAAGGAATTGCCCTTAAAGGAAGTACGGAAGTTAAACCCGGATTCAAAGATTATGATGAACTGGCTGACATTTTGGAAGCATTGGAAGATGACGACTCATGAACATTGAGGAGCAACTACAAGTTGAACATAGTAAAGCCAATGCACTCTACATTGCAAACTACATTGGCAATGATCAAAGTAAATTCACTGAATTAGTTGGCTTATTTCTGGGTGATGACTATCGCACCACCCAACGTGCGGGACATGCATTGAGTACTGTATTCGATGTATATCCTGAATTGATCAAACCCCACATAGACAAAATCATTTTAAATTTAGAGAAAGATGTAAATGATGCTGTAAAACGAAATACGCTTAGGATTTTACAGGACAAAACCATCCCTGAAGCACATGAAGGCTTCCTTGCTAATAAATGTTTTGATTACCTCCTATCTAATAAAGAGCCTGTTGCCATTAAGGCATTTGCCATGACAGTGCTTGCCAATCTTTGCGTAAAATACCCAGACTTAAAAAATGAACTCAAAACCATAATTGAAGATTTGATGGAAAATGGCACTCCAGGAATTCTTTCTCGAGGAAAAAGTGTGTTAAAAAAACTAAACACCATAATATCGACTGTTTGACCTAACCTTTCCTGAAAGGAATTCAATTATCAAATAACAATCGAAAACATATCGTTTTCAAATTCTCTGAATAACCGCAAAATGTAAAATAATATAGGTAATTTTATATTGCGACCGCCTATTTCTGCATCTTACTTATGGCCATTTTAAATCAGGAAAAATCTGAATTGCTTGATGAAATCGACAAACTCAAGCAAGAACTCAACGAGGTAAAAGACAAGTATGAGCTTTTACTGGAGTTTTCAGGCACTCATTTTATCATATTTGAAAACAATAATGTAATAGAATTTAGTCCCGAGGCTGAAGACAAATTCGTGTTTCCTGACGACTTTCACAAAAAGACCATAGAAGAATTAATGCCCGTTTTCCAAAACAATGGTGTTAAATCTGAGACTATTTGGACGCATCAAATCAAACTGGCAAAGCAAAACGAAAACAATACTTTTGAACTGGAGTACAATGACAAGTCTGGTAATAAGTTTTCAGCAAGAACCACTATTAAAGTCTTAAAAAAGAACAAGTTCATTGCCACTTTGGACATTATTGAAGAGAATGAAAACCTACGTAAAGTAATTCAATCTTTTGCCGACAATGCTCCCTTCTTCATACGGCTGACAAACCGTCATTCTGAATTCAATTATTTCAGCAAGACCTGGTTAGAGTTCACAGGGCGTAATGAAGAAAACGAAGTATCAGAATGGAGTAAGCATATTCATATCAATGAAGAAGCTACTACTTTAAACTCCATCCAGCTGGCATTTAAAAATAAGTCTAAATACGAATGCTCCTTTCGGATCAAGAATGCGTCAGGGGAATACCGTTGGCTATTGGAAACTGGCATTCCCCGATTCAGTAGTAACAATGAGTTTATTGGTCATATCAGTGTTGCTATTGACATTACAGAAAGAAAATCAATAGAACTTGAGAATACCAGACAGCAGGCGATATTAGAATCGGAGAAGAAAATTCAAAACTCGCTG
>CAXBNB010000479.1:0-4168 GCA_963976505.1 uncultured Reichenbachiellaceae bacterium | reverse complement strand
CTTCTAAATATTGATGCCCAGCGTGATTGCTCCCATGAATGGCAAAAAAAACTTCTCCCGTTTGGATGGAAATATTGCGAGTATCGATGCACAAACCTGATAAAGTTACATCAGCGGTTTGTTGCAACACCTCTCCGTTACATATAGTTTTTAGTTCGCTAAACAGCATAGGGCATTTTTGTGATTCTAATCCTTCATTTTCAGTCCAAACAATGGCATTCCGTGAAATACTTACATCATTTCAACGTATGATATTAAACTACTTTTTAAAAGCACAATTTAAGACATAATTATTATATTTTTTTATCTTCTAAATTACTTCACATATCCTTTCTATTTCATTCAATTGAACTAAATTGCAAGATTTAACACATTATTAACTTTGATTTTTATCGATTTCAACGCGTGTAAATGCATGTATCCCCCACTAATCCATTTCAGCTAATTTATACTTTGTTTGAGCATGAATACCTAGGCTATATATTCGAGTCTTTTGTGATCCAAAAAGACGAAGAAGGAAGGCTGACATTTTCTCATCAGAATATCTCCTCTAAAAACGCAAAAGAATTTGATTCCGGGCTAGATGACAATGATTATCAGTTGATCAAATTGATGGATTCGATGCAGCAAGATGTGGTATCCCGTCATTTCAACAAAAAAAATGTAAAGGCCAATGATTTTTTCTTGAAGATTTTTGACAAAAAAGATGGCAATGAAATCGTTCAAGTTGAAATCAAACGCTACCTTGAAATAAGACGATCAAAAATCCTTCCTTTACTCAAAGACAAAATGTTGTTTGAGATGGGAATTGACGGTGAGCCAACTTGGAAAAAGATAGAAGTCTTACAAGAGCCTGCAACCGTCCTATTCCACTTTAGGAGAAATGAGGACGACACGCACTATTTTCCCACGATAAAATATGCTGGAGAAAAAGTAGATTACCAATACAAGGGCGGATACATTCTTTGCAATGATCCAGCTTTTTTGGTTTTGGAAAACAAACTCTATCATTTCGCGAAAAACATTGACGGAAACAAAATCAAACCGTTTTTGGATAAAAAATTTATTTCCGTTCCTAAAAAAATAGAAGACAACTATTACAGGAAATTTGTCGCACAGCTTGTAGGCTCTTTTGACGTATATGCAAAAGGTTTTGAGATCAAAACAGAGAATTATCAAGTAAAGCCACTGCTTACATTTTCCAAACTAGCAAACGGCTCAAAAACACTTTCCTTATTTGGCGAAAATGGAGTGGCGGCAAATCAGGAAGATGGTCAGGATAAAATCTTGTTTGAACTATCATTTGGTTATGGAAACTACAGCTATACCGCCGATAAAATAAAGGAAGTAAGTGTACATGTAGACAAGCAAGATGACGATTATACCTTTTATCGGATAATACGAGATTTGAATAAAGAGAAAAAATACATTCGTTTTCTGGATGAAACTAATATGTCGTTGAAGCATGCCCGTGCCACCATGAATACATCAACAGCCTTTTCATGGATCCGTCAAAACGAGAAATTTCTCAATGAATCAGGCATTGCCCTCCAACAAAATGGAGGAGAAGGTAAAAAATATTTCTTGGGAAAAACTTCCATTTCCATTCAGGTCAATGAAAACATCGATTGGTTTGATATAAATGCAGTCATCAAATTCGGGGAATTCAACATCCCTTTTAAAGTAATAAGGAATCACATACTAAAGAAAAAAAGAGAGATAGAATTGCCAAATGGTGAAATAGCAGTTATCCCAGAAGAATGGTTCCTTGAGTATTCCGAGTTGTTTGCTTTCTCAGAAGACATAGATGGTCAGGATGGATTAGCGCTTAAAAAACATCATCTGGCTTTAGTAAATGAATTAAAAGAATCCGATATCGCAAAAATCCAACTCAATCGAAAGTTGGAAAAACTGAGCAATTCCTTCGAACAAATTGAGGACTACCCTATCGCCAAAGGATTTAAAGGTGACCTTCGCCCATATCAAAAAGCAGGATACAATTGGATGAACTTCCTCAGGCAATATAAATTTGGTGGATGCCTTGCAGATGATATGGGTCTAGGAAAAACAGTACAGACATTGGCCCTGCTTCAAAATGTAAAGGAGCAAGAAGAGGGAGGGGTCAATCTATTGGTAATGCCTACATCGTTGGTTTACAATTGGGAAAAAGAAGCCGAAAAGTTTACTCCAAAATTAAAAATACTGAATTATACAGGAGTGAAACGGGTGAAAGATGTCAGTTTGTTTGCTCAATATGATTTGGTACTCACATCGTATGGCCTCATCAGACAAGACCTTGACATTCTAGAAAAGTTCTATTTCAACTATATCATACTGGACGAATCTCAAGTCATTAAAAATCCTGATTCTAATATTGCCAAGGCAGTAAAGCAGCTCAAATCAAGCTATAAACTGATATTGACCGGCACCCCGATTGAAAACACAACCATGGATTTGTGGTCGCAAATGGAATTTCTCAACCCCGGATTACTTGGCGGAAAAACCTTTTTCAAAAACAACTTTCAATTGCCTATAGAGAAAAAGCAAGATGAACAGCAAAATAAAAAGTTGTACACGATCATCAAACCATTTTTACTAAGAAGACATAAGTCTCAAGTAGCCACAGACCTTCCAGAAAAGATAGAATCCGTAAGGTACTGCTCTATGACTGAAGAGCAAGAAAGTGCCTATGAGGAAGTAAAATCTGGCTATAGAAACGAAATAATGAATCAGATTGAGGAAGGGGGACTTGGTAAATCTCAATTCTTACTGCTTCAGGGGTTAACAAAACTCAGGCAAATTGCCAATCATCCCAAGATGATTGATGAATCGTACAAAGGTGAATCAGGCAAATTGAAAGAAATCAGCTACATGCTTGAAAATGCCATCAACAAGAATCATAAGATTTTGGTATTTTCACAATTTGTAAAGCACCTGAGTATTATTACAAGCTATCTAAAAGAAAAAAACATCGACTATTGTTACCTAGATGGCAGCACTAAAGACCGAGAAGCTCAAGTCAATCGATTTCAAAATGAGGAATCGGTAAAAGTGTTTTTGATTTCGTTAAAAGCAGGTGGACTGGGGCTCAACCTGACCAAAGCGGAATATGTATTTCTACTGGCCCCTTGGTGGAATCCCGCCATTGAAGCACAAGCCATAGACAGGGCACATAGAATCGGGCAGAAAAACACAGTATTTACCTACCGCTTTATTACTAAAAATTCTGTTGAAGAAAAAATCATGTTGCTCCAGCAAAACAAGAGAAAGCTGGCTTCTGACCTGATTACCACTGAGGAAAGCTTTGTAAAAAATCTCTCAAAAGCAGATATTGTGAGTATATTGGATTAGCAAATTTCAACTATCCAATGATTTCAACAATTCAATCTACATTCGAGGCACATAAGACCAAAAGCCTCGAACTGAGGCATGAGCCAATTCAAAACCGTATCGAAAGGCTCAAAGCCTTACGTTCCTGGATACTCAACAATAAAGACCGGATCAGGAAAGCTTTAAACAGATACCGATATTTCGGAGATATTCACCGTTACCTCCGAACTCAACAAAGCACTTAAACACATCAAACAATGGACTAGGCCGGAGCACGTTTCTCCAGGGCTGACTTACCTCGGCACTTCTGCCTATATTCATTACGAGCCTAAAGGAGCCACGCTGATCATTGCGCCTTGGAATTTCCCTTTCAATTTGGTTTGTGTGCCATTGGTTTCGTCCATAGCAGCCGGAAATACGGCCATTTTAAAGCCATCCGAACTTACCCCTGCCACTTCCGCTTTAATTGCCGAAATGGTAAAAGAGGTATTTGATCCATCAATTGTAGCGGTAATAGAAGGGGCAGTAGAAGAAACTACAGAGTTGCTTAAACTTCCTTTTGACCATATTTTTTTCACCGGAAGCACCAACGTCGGAAGAATTGTAATGGCGGCAGCCGCCAAAAACTTAAGTTCCGTAACGCTGGAGCTGGGCGGGAAATCACCTGTCATTATTGACAAGTCAGCTGACATTAAAGATGCTGCTGGTCGTTCCGACAAAACTGAGCGCACTGCCTAACCCGCGCACACTGGTCGCGGAGATTGCGCTGCCTTTGGTCAACAAGTCCGGGATATGCTGGGTTTCGGATGCCTTGTACTGTTTCGTCCAGCGATGGATC
>CAXBNB010000478.1:0-4188 GCA_963976505.1 uncultured Reichenbachiellaceae bacterium | reverse complement strand
TTTTGTTGTAGTCTTGGATCGCTTTTGGATAGTTCTCCATCATGTAAAATACATTCCCTCTACCATGCAGAATCATTTGCATTTTTTTATTGCCGTCAGATTCAGTCCAGAGAGATTCCGCCTTTGTAAAATAATTAACCGCTTCCTCAGAATTACCTGCACCTTGTCCTTTTTGATAGCATTCTTGAGCAGAACTGCAATCCAGTGAGAAGGCAGTAGAATGGATGAATAATAGGGCTAACCCAACTGTTAGGACTTTATTTAGGTTCTGATAATTTGGTTTCATATTGAGCTATTTATTTGATCAAAACAACTCAAAATAAAAGCCTGTATCAATACGCTTTGATGTGTATTCTCATATACCCACTGGTACGGAAGCACCTACCACACCCTAAAATCACTTTCCAGGTTTTCGGTTCTGCTCGTGGGGTTTTGTTGGCCGTTGGTCAATTGCACTACTCGTCTGCCTACATAATCTTGTACTTCTGATACCGAAATAGTTTTGTCTTTGTTCACATCTGCATTACCTGTTTTGATCCCTTCGATCAGTGAATAGGTAAACACGCCATTCTGCCATTCGGAAGATTCAAAAGCGAACTCTTTTCCAGAGGCAGAAGAAATCACCACCGCTCCATTGTTTCTTCTCAGGTCTGAAAACAGTTCCTTCATCAATTCGAAACTATTACTTAACCCCGAACTATTGGTCTTATTTTTAACAACCTTAAATCCGCGAGAACTTACATTCGCTTTCTCACTACTATCTCCTGCCTTGGCCAATATCACCTCATCCTTGTCAATCTCTCCAGAGTGACAGACATCTAGTAGTACTAATTTTTCTCGCGCAGGAATGCCATCTAATAAGTTTTCCAAATCGTCATACAACAGACTCCCTTCAGATGGGTTATTAAAATTGGTTGCGTGCATCGCAATATAATAGTCCAGTTGGTCACTGATGAGTCCATGAGATGCCACAAATACCAGTACTCTATCATTCACTTTCGTTTGCTGGAGTAAGTCTCGTAGCGCGAGAATATCGCTTGCATTGGCTTTTTCATTGGTAAACTCAAACACCTTGATCTTATCAAAATCTTGATCGGTAGTTTGATACTGATGAATAATATCTCTAGCGTCTTTGTCTGCATAGGTAAGGTTGAATTCCGCTTGTTGGAATTTGGAAACACCAATACTGATGAGGTAAAGATCTGACGACACTTTTTCGACAGGCGCATGATCGATGAATAAAGTCTTGGTCAGCGACTCTACACCCTTTGTATTCATTACAGACAAGTCAATTCTATTTTGACCTTCGGACAATTCTATTTGCAACCTGTGACTCGTTAGTTGATAGGGGCTAGATTGAATGAGCTTGCCTTTCACCCCATCAACTGGCACTCCGTTTACTTTGAGGTGTATTTTTGAAAGTGGGTAATTTTTGTCGCTGGCACCAAATGCAATTTCAAAGTTCTTTCCAGATACATCTCTATCAGACTCTAGCACTTTATTAAGAGGAACATCTGATTTAGATGGATAGTTTACCCAGTTTGCATTCTGGCGATGCTGTCAGTAATTGGATCTCTGGCGCCTCTAGCAGGTATTGCCCCTCTAAATTTTGCGGATCAAAGCCCATTTTCTTCACGCGTTTTTGCCATGCTTGCTTGTATAGCTGGATTTTCTTCGTGTCATTAGGATTGAGAATTGCTTCTATTTTGTCGGGACGATTGAGTAGTAAATCAAATTGATCAAAATAATAAACATCCATCCCCACCGAAAAATGTACTTCACGGACGAATTCTTTCGGAATTGAGTAATAGTTGTCTTGATCTATTTTGACGAATGAATCAGATCCATCGAGGTGGTACATTTTCACATTTTCATTGATATTGTTTTCATTCATTACCTGCACCATCCCGTCGGCGGTATGCACAATCAAATGTTTCTTTTGCTTGTTTCGGTATATGCCATTGACTTGTTGGGGCAATACAAAACGTTTTGTTTCTCGGAACGAATTGGCATCCAGTATGCCAACTTCACCAGTTGCTGTAGCATAATAGATCTCATGAAAATCAGCGTTATAGTTGAAGTAATTCACCCAACTATTTTCTATTTCCTTGATTGCTTTATAAGTTTTACTGGAGAGGTCAAGCAATCCTATTTCATCCGTGGTATGAAATACTATTTTTTCAGAAGAGATGTATACTGGGTTTTGAGGCACATTGTCCCGACCATAAGTTGTGCCGTCAAAATTCATTTCAGTATAACTCAGTAGCTTGTTTTGTACAAAGTCAAAAACTCGTGCATGACCAAACCGATCAAAAATGGCGATTTCTGATCTGCTAGGGTGAAAGCACCAAGCCTTATAATCCATTTCCTTGTCGTCTTCTATTTCATATTTCTCAGTTCCAAACTGACTATCATAGATGAGCACACTTTTCAATAATTTAGATCGTCCTTTGACCGCCTTTTGTGCCCTACAGGCCAGGTATTTTCCATTGGCTGATGCAACTACCCCCCTGACTGAGTAAGCATTGCTGCCGATAGTGGTTTGATGATTGAGTTGATAGGGGTTGTCATCATCTTGACGCATAGATGTAAGTTTGAAACCATCATAAGAAAAAACTCGACTTGTACTGTCATCGGACGGTTGTGAGAGCATATCACAGAAACCGTAATCAGGGCATGGGGCTTCTACATCTCTCCAAGCATAACTGTTAAAATCTAATGCCCCAATATTTTTACCGCCAATTCCTAATAATAGCGATTCGGTTTTTACATTGTAAATAGAAGACAGAATCGGATCTGCAGAATATTCAGATTGTCTGGGTAAGCACTCTTCATTACCATACAGGTAATACTCAATTTTCTCAGGCAGATTTTCCGCTTGCTTCAATTTTTCGTCCCATTGTATTGTTTGTCCATTTTCATTTTCTGCCAGTAGTACAGGTGACGTAGGATGGTATTGAACTTTCTTCAGGTCATTTTTAAGCGTTAGTTGTTCCACTATTGCCTTATTATCAAAATCATAACGGTAAAGATAGCGTTTGTCATTTTTGTTGTCTCTTATCAGCATGAAGCATTCATTCTTTAAGGAACTAACTCCTCTTTGCTTGATAAAATACCTATCACTTGTAACTGGAATCACATTTTTTGAATAGGTGGCGTTTGACAAGTCGGTCAACTGCAAATTGTCTAAATCAAAACTTACGATGTATTTATTGTCCGCAGAAAGTCTTGGTTCGAATTTTTCAAAAAGGTCAGGATTTACACCACCATAGGAAGGCATTTCGATCTTTTTCTCCATGGTTTGGCTTGCTATATCATAGATAAACCAGCCTTCGAAAGCGCAACCTTCGCCTTCATTTTTTTCAGTAAAGGCTATTATCTTATCGGTTTCTGGGATTTTGAATGCTAGTTTAATATCATAGCATTGGTCATCAAAGGAAAAAAAGGTTTGACGTTCGGATGTATTGAGGTCTATGGACCAAGCTGTGCCACCTTTATAAAACCCGACGACATCAGAAGCTGACGAGATATAAAATGGGCCATAGGCATCTTGCTCCAATAGGATCAAATTAGTCTCTGCGCTATATACTTTTACTAGCCCCTTTTTGAAATTATGGAATTCCTTATAGCTCGGTTGAGTCGTGTATATACGATCGTTATAGGGGGAAACTTTGACCCTTCCATTCGCATAATTCATCTTAGGGATATGCACAATTGGTTCGATCTTTTGCCCCATGGTAAGGCCCGTTTCAAAGACTATACAAAAGGTTAATAATATTGTTTCTAATAAGAAATTTCTTTTCATTTAACTTCAGTTAGCATGGCAAATCATCTCAAGAATTAATGCCCTAAAATTATTAAGATTTTAAAAAGGCACAAATTGTATTTTTTAATTTCATGTTGATTTTTTTAAAGAATTCAGAATGTTTGGCTGTGAAAAATAGTGATTCACTATCCTCAAAAGGTTGCTCAAAGAATTATTCTATCATGTTTTAAAACTCCTCACCATACCACAAAATCAAACTCCAAATTCTCCCTCCTACTCGTGGGATGCTGTTTGCCATTGGTGAGTTCTGAAACTCGGTCAAAGACGTAGTTTTTGAGTTCGGATATTTGTACTTCCTTGTCTTTGTTGGTGTCACATTTTCCTGACTTCAATCCTTCAATCAAAGCATAGGTGAATACTCC
>CAXBNB010000477.1:0-4213 GCA_963976505.1 uncultured Reichenbachiellaceae bacterium | reverse complement strand
AAAAACGAATTTCGTTAGCTCAAATTACTATTAGTGGGCGGTGATTTCAATTTTTTGTAGGTCATTCACTAATTTATCTTTGATATGTCTCGTTATTGGTCTTTTTAAGACTTGATGGTTGATTGCTTTTATGATCAATATCAGCTGTCTAAATGTCCAAGATCATGAATGTAAAATCATGAAATTTTGATATTGCATCATGAAAAATATGATCGTAACAAATGACAATCAATGGAAAGCAGTGGCATTCAGAAATAACAGCTTTCATTCACTGCTGATATGTTTGGTTCAAGAAGGAAACATTCAAAAAGGCAGTTTTCCTTTTTGTCTGAATTTGGAGGCGAAATACGAATTAATTCGTATGGAATCTCTAGAGTTACTCAAATTCAATGATGGTCAACTGGAATTGGGAAAAAACGGAGAAGGGGTAATAGATTTTTGTACGGAAAAGAAACTTGGAATAGCTGTTTAGTTATTTCTTCTTTTTTAGATCCCCACGTTTGATGGACTTAATGAATTGACCCCAAGCAAACGGATTAAGCAATGGGATAGAAGTAGGTTGGAACCGATTGTTCCAGGCCGACATTTGCTGCTGTACAAAATAATTATGATTGGCACTTGGCCCCATGGCAGTATTTGCAAACATTTTCCTCAACATGGCATCATCAAGGTTTCTATTTAGATTGTCCAAATCTCCTTGATTGGGAAGGTTCAGTGCCAGTATTGCTTCTTTAAACAATTCCTCGGTAGGGTATGGAAATATTTCCAACTCTGGCAAGTAAGTGGTGTCCTTGGTCAACTCGATGATCACTGTGTAATTTTCTTTTTTCCCTTCTGGAATTGTCAGAAATTGTCGTGTGTAACTTACCGCACTTATTAGCAAACTATCTCCTTCCAATACTGGCATTGAAAAATAACCATACGGGTTGGTAGTGGTTCCTCTTCCGGCTTTAGGCGCATAAATATGAACACCCGGAACGCCAGAGGTACTGTCCTCACCTACTACAATCCCTGAAAATTGAATGACCCTCGATCCACCTTGACCAAATGTATCCACGCAAGTGATTAGAGATAAAATTATATACAGTCCTATTAAATATACCTTCACGATTTTCGGTTTACTATTTATAATGCCGAATAGCAGAAAAAAGTTTTCTCCTACCGCTAAAGTACTAAAAATATGAGTTGACTGGTAAATTATTCGGGTCAAATTCCCCTTTTTTATTCTCGGATTACTCCAAATTAACTACCTTTAGTGAAACTTCTATTCATTAATCTAAGTCTAGATGACTGCCCAGCTAGGTACGAACTATTAATTTTTAAATTTAAAGTGCTGTTTTCTAAATGCGTTGGTAGTCTAATGGTCCGATTTGACTCTTCGAAAATATTCCAGAATTACAGGCTAAAGATTTTTTTAATATGTTCTATTATTAGGTTTTGGTATTTTTCTATTGAACTAACTATTGATAAAGGATGAAACTGAAGAACTTTAATTTGCAATATGGGACTCAGATATTTAAGTCGTTTTCAGACGAATCAAGGGTTAGAATAATGTACTTATTGTATAGAAATGAAGAATTGTGCATTTCTGATCTTGAACTCATTCTTGATTTCACCCAAACCAAAACCTCAAGACACATCACCTACCTAAAACACGCAGGGTTATTAAGTTATCGGAAGCAAGATCAGTGGGTTTTTTACCGGGTTAAAGAAGAAGTATTGGATATAGTAGATCGTATTTTTAAGTTCCTGAATAAAGACACAGTTTTGCTGAAAGATTATGAAACCTTCGAAATTCTCAATTCAAATCGTGAACTTTCTATCAATAAGATCAAATTGCCCTATTGAAAACCATGGAGTATAAGGATATTTTTTTTGATCTTGATCACACATTGTGGGATTACGATACCAGTGCCAAACAAACATTATTTGAATTGTACGACAGGTATGAGTTGTCAGTAGCAGGAGCTCCTGAAAAGCAAATACTTTTAGAGGCCTTTCTTACTATTAATGACGGCCTCTGGGATCAATTCAACAAAGGGGAAATAAGTAAATATTTCTTGAGGACTCAAAGGTTCAGTATGGTCTTTGATAAGATAGGGATGAATCAAAAATTATTTCCTCAAGATCAAATCTCACAATTTAATCACGATTACCTTCATGAGTGCCCTCAAAAGCCAAATCTGATAGATGGAGCCCTAGAGTTACTTGATAAATTGGAAGGAAATTACAACCTACATATCATCACAAATGGATTCAATGACATCCAGAAAACAAAATTGGAGCGATCAGGCTTGGCCAAATTCTTTAAGTATGTAGTCACCTCCGAGTCTGCTGGGGCTAAAAAACCTTATAGCGGAATATTTCAATTTGCTTTCAAAACAACAAATGCCAGCCTTCAGCATTCTATTATGATTGGAGACAATTTATCCACTGACATCAAAGGTGCAAGAGATTTTGGTTTGGACCAAGTGTATTTCAATCCTAGCAAGATCCAACACAATGAAGAAGTGTTGCATGAGGTGTATGCACTTCATGAAATTTTGAATATAGTTTCATAGAAGCCTGAGGTATCCGTTCGAAATTGAAATTCTACATTCAGTTGAACCTCTATTTTGTTAAAAAAAGTTAAAGAAAATCTTTTGTTGTTGTCATGCCGTAAATTTGATACATGAATAATAAGGCAATAGGTTGGATCACAGCATTAATGACTTTGTCATTGATAGCACTGGTGGTTTTCCAATTGTAACTTCCATACTCAGTTTGTATGGCGAAATCAGTCAGAATCTAATCCAAATGAACTCGAATTGATTGAGAGTACTTTTGAAAAAAAAGTAATAGAGATTGAAGATTTTGTTAAGGATTCTTCACAATTCCCCTTAGGACTGAACTTTTATTTTGAGTCTGATGATGACTCCAAATCTTTGGACAATGTTTCGATAAAATTCAGAGATGACTTTACCCATGACAACAAGCAGGTGGTCAACATCAACGGAACAGATTCTGCCCGCGCCAATCGAGCGTTGGAAAAAAAGCTAAAAAAAGTGGCGAAGAAATCGGAGTATGTCCAGATGGCAATGCATGAATTGCTGTCGGGGAAAAAAGCCATTGACAAAAGGCTGGAATTTAGCGAATTGGATTCTTTATTGAATATAGGTTTGAAGAATAAAGGAATTGACATCTCTTTTGATTTTGCTGTGTTAGATCCCATATCAGAAGATTTGGTTATAAAAAAAGTAGTAGAAAGTGAAAAAAACTTACTTCAGTCTGACATGAGAGCGAATCTTTTTCCAAATGATATAATGGGAGAGGCTGGGTATTTACTTATTAATTTTCCAGAGCAACAATATTTCTTACTTAAAAAGATATGGTTCACACTGTTTTCTTCTGTGATCCTTATCTTGGTTATCATCTTTTGTTTTGCTTATGCCATTTTTACGATTTTCAGACAAAAGAAGCTTTCAGAGATCAAAAATGATTTTATCAATAACATGACCCATGAGTTCAAAACGCCGATTTCGACGGTTTCATTGGCTTGTGAGGCACTGCGAGACAAAGACATAAATGGTACAGTGGGCTTAAGAGATCGATACCTTGGGATTATAAATGACGAGAACAAACGCCTAGGACTTCAAGTGGAAAAAGTTTTGCAAATGGCAGTAATCGAACGACAAGACTTGAATTTGAAGCTGGAAGAGGTCAATGTCCATAATGTTATATTGAAAGCGATGGAAAATATCTCTTTTCAGATTTCGAGCAAAGGAGGAACTATATCTACAGAACTTAAGGCGGTAAAGCAATCTTTAAAAGCAGATGAGTTGCACCTTACCAATATCATGGTCAACCTTTTGGATAATGCCAATAAATATTCTCCGGATAAACCTGAAATAAAAATTGCTACGCAAGACACAGCAAAAGGGATAGTGATCAATATTTTTGACAAAGGAATCGGCATATCGCACGAAGCACTATCCAAGGTTTTTGATAAATTTTACCGTGTACCAACTGGAAATATCCATGATGTCAAGGGTTTTGGGTTGGGTCTTGCCTATGTCAAAAATATGGTAGAAGCTCATGGTGGAGATATTGGAGTTACGAGTGAATTAAAAAAGGGAAGTAATTTTAGAATCTTTCTGCCATTCGACCATGAATTTTAAATTTAGATAAAATGAAAAATCTTAATATATTGATTGTCGAAGATGATCCAAATCTT
>CAXBNB010000476.1:0-4215 GCA_963976505.1 uncultured Reichenbachiellaceae bacterium | reverse complement strand
TTTTCCCAATACCATTTTGAAGGATTGCCACCATTTAGGGCAATGAACCTGGTGGATGGTTTTTCATTCGAACAGCAGGAATCTGAAGGCACCTTGAGTTCCACAGACAACCCGTATGCCATGGCAATAAAACGCGAAGTGAAGGACCAATACATGATGGGTGACAACATGTTGGTAGCACCAATGTTCGAAGGGGAAACAGAACGAAAAGTTATCCTTCCTGCCGGAAAATGGTATGACTTTTACGATGGTAAATATGTGGGGTCTAATGAAATCATAGTAGTGGCACCAGGATTGGAGAAAATTCCATTATTTGTCAGAGACGGGGGAATCATTCCCATGATGCCGGTACAGAGGCAAGCGCCTGGCAAAGGGGAAATGGTCGATTTGGAGGTCAGACATTATGGAACTAAAGAAGGAAGTTTTAAATTGTACGATGACGATGGAACAAGCTTTGATTTTGAAAAAGGAGATTATTCAAGAGTCGATATCAAAGTATTCAAGGATAAAAAAGGAAACCTGAAAGGCTCTGTATCAAAACCCGAAAAGGGCAAGCCTTATGGCTACAACAAGCAAGTGAATTGGAATTTTATGACGAAGTAAATAAGAGGTAATACTTAAATATCATAATCAAGCCGAAAATCATGAAATTCATCAAATCAATATTTGTCTTACTGTTAAGCTTTTTAGTCTTTCAAAGTTGCGATCAAAAACAAACCACCGAGCAAGCAAGTGCCAGCCTAAATGTGCTTTCAGAAATACCAGTTTTGGATATTGAATTTATTCCTGAAAAGTATGTGGCATACAAAACCAAAAGTCCTATCAATGTAGATGGGGAATTGACTGAAGGTGAGTGGGGAGGAATAGAATGGACCAATGAATTTAAAGATTTAGAAGGAGATAAAAAGCCAAAGCCACTGTACAGTACCAAGGTTAAGATGGTTTGGGATGACGACTATTTTTATTTTGGAGCTGAATTGATTGAGCCTCACATTTGGGCTACTTTAAAAAATCATGATGACATTGTGTTATACAATAATGATTTTGAGATCTTCATCGATCCTGATGGAGATACCCATGAATATTGCGAGATCGAAATGAATGCTTTTGAAACTGTTTGGGATTTGATCTTAACAAAACCCTATCGAGACAAAGCCAAGGTAATCAACTCATGGCACATCTATGGAATGAAAAAGGCTGTGAAAGTTTATGGAACGATCAACGACCCAAGCGATTTAGATGAAAAATGGACATTGGAGATCGCCATACCCTGGAAAGTGATGGAAGAATTGGCAAGTCATGGTGGCGCACCCGTGAATGGAGAGCAGTGGAGGGTAAATTTCCTACGGGTCAACTGGCAGCCAGATTTTTCAGATGGTACTTACAAATACAAAATCAATCCAGAGACAAACAAGCGGTACAACAATTACAATTGGATCTGGACTGTTTCAGGCAACTCTGGTTGTCATGCTCCTGAATTGTGGAGCTTTGTGCAGTTTTCTGATTTGAAACCTGGTACAGATAAGTTCAAAGACAATCCAAACGATGAGGTAAAATGGGCTTTGAGACAAATTTATTACCGTCAACGGGCTTTCATGAAAGAACACAATGAATATGCATCCAATACTGCTCAATTGAAAACGGATGACTTAAGTGTTGACGGTATTGATTTCAAACCTGAAATAAGTATGATGAATGGCCGATGGGAAGCCAAACAAACAGGGTTTGATGGTAAAACCGTCTTTATTAGATGGGATGGAAAGGTATGGTTGGAATAACAAACAGTTAAAATATTATTGATCAATTTAATTATAGAAGATAAAAATAGTATAAAACTCAACTTACGAGAATATGAAAATTTATAAAACTAAAGAAGGAGCAGTTGTCCAAAAAGGAGATGCTTTTTACACTTTAAAAATTCAGGATTGGGATGCTTTCATCAACAGGAAGGGTCTTCACAATGCATTGTTAAAAGACATAGCGGGAGTGACACCATCTCAAGATGCTTCATTGGTCGAAACGAGTGAAGCGCCAATTGGCAAGCAGGAAATATGGGCTTCAGGAGTGACATACATGAGAAGCAAAGAGGCAAGAATGGAAGAGTCGAAAAAGTCTGGCGGAGACACTTTTTATGATAAAGTATATGATGCAGACAGACCGGAATTGTTCTTCAAGGCACTAGCCAATAGGACTGTGGGGAACGGTGGTACAGTAAATATCAGAAAAGACTCCACGTGGGATGTACCGGAACCAGAATTGACCCTTTTTATCAGTTCAGAAGCGACTATCGAAGGATACAGCGTAGGCAATGACATGAGCAGTAGAAGTATCGAAGGAGAAAATCCGCTCTATCTGCCACAGGCAAAAGTGTTTGAAAGGTGTGCAGGTTTGGGGCCATGTATTTATGTGCCAGAAAAACCGATTGATCCTGATACCAATATTCAGTTGGAGATACTGAGGGCAGGCGATCAGATGTATCTTGGCAATGTGCTCATCAGCAACATGAAAAGAAAACATACCGAATTGGTGGGATATTTATTCAGTGAATGTGATTTTCCTGATGGATGTTTCCTAATGACAGGAACGGGATTAGTGCCTTCTGATGATTTCACCTTGCATGTAGGAGATGAAGTAAGGATCACCATTGATTCAATAGGAACATTGGTAAATTTTGTAGCAAAGAAAAATTAAATAGAACAGATGAGTAATTCAAAAACATTTTATGCCATTAACCCGGCCAACAACGAGCAACTTGAAAAAGCTTTTGTTGTCAATACCGAAGAAGAAATAAATGAAGTAGTACAAAAGGCAGCAGCTGCTTTCGATATTTACCGAAAAAAGGATAAGAACAGCATCGCCGATTTTTTAGACTTAGCAGCCGAAGAGATATTGAATCTTGGAGATGCTTTGTTGGAAAGATGTCACTTGGAAACCGCTTTGCCTTTGGCCAGACTTACTGGTGAAAGAGGTAGAACTGTTGGTCAATTGAAATTGTTCGCCACAGTAGTAAGAGAAGGCTCGTGGGTTGATGCCAGAATCGACAAGGCCATGCCAGACAGAAGTCCATTGCCAAAATCTGACATCCGTCACATGTTATTGCCTTTGGGGCCTGTAGCCGTATTTGGTGCGAGTAATTTTCCTTTGGCATTTTCTGTAGCTGGAGGTGATACTGCCTCTGCTTTAGCCTCAGGCTGTACCGTTGTGGTTAAAGGACATCCTGCACATCCGGGCACTTCTGAGATGGTGGCAGGAGCAATCATAAAAGCCGCTGCTGTTTCTGGAATGCCAGAAGGTACTTTTTCCTTGGTGCAAGGAAATACCAATGCAGTGGGAGAGGCTTTGGTAAAGCACCCACAAATAAAAGCTGTTGGGTTTACGGGCTCTTTCCGTGGAGGAAAAGCACTTTATGACCTAGCCAATACAAGACCAGAGCCTATTCCGGTTTTTGCCGAGATGGGAAGCACAAACCCGGTATTTATTTTGCCAGGCGCTTTGGCTGAAAAAGCAGAAGCAATTGCAGCAGGAATGGCTGGATCCATCACCATGGGCGTAGGACAATTTTGTACCAACCCTGGTTTGGCTTTTGTTCAAAAGTCTGATGCCTCAGAGTCATTTTGCAATACATTGAAAGAAAAAATAGGAGAAGCACCTGCAGGTACAATGCTGACGCCTGGTATCAGTACCGCTTATAACAATGGTTTACAGTCGGTTTCTGGTATTGCCAATGTAGAAGCGATAGCCAAAGGAAAAGAGGGCGCAATGCCGAATACTGCGGTTGCCACCATTTTTAAAACCTCTATCGACAATTTTAATCAAAATCAGGATTTGGCTGAAGAAAACTTTGGCCCATCAAATGTATTGGTAGAAGCAGATACGAAAGAGCAAATAGTAGAAGCGGCTAAGAATTTGCAAGGCCACCTCACAGCAACGGTACACGGAACAGAGGCTGATTTTGCCAATTATGGTGAACTCTTTGATGTCTTGGAAAAGAAAGTGGGAAGAGTACTTATTAATGGCTACCCAACAGGAGTGGAGGTTTGTCATTCGATGGTTCATGGAGGACCATACCCAGCTACTACGGCACCACAATCTACATCAGTGGGTACCAATGCCATCAAACGATTTGTGAGACCTGTTTGCTTTCAAGACTATCCTGCATCGCTTTTGCCTGCTGCATTGAAAAATGAAAATCAACTTGATATTTGGAGATTGGTT
>CAXBNB010000475.1:0-4219 GCA_963976505.1 uncultured Reichenbachiellaceae bacterium | reverse complement strand
GAGATGGTAGATGGGGCTGTAAAGAATTCGAATTATGACCATATCATTGCAGGAAAGTCAGCGTATTTAAATCAGCCTTTTTTCTGGATTAGAACCTTAATATACATAGGCGTTTGGTGTTATTTTGCCAACCTTTTTAGAAAACGTTCATTGTTAGAAGATGCTCAAGGTGGAACGAAAATTCACTTTAAAAACATGACTTATGCAGCTATATTCTTAGTATTCTTTGCATTTACATCTTCTACTGCCTCTTGGGATTGGATTATGTCTATCGACACACACTGGTTCTCAACGTTATTTGGATGGTATGTATTCTCAGGAATGTGGGTTAGTTTCATGATTGTTTTCGTCTTATTATCGATTTGGTTAAAGAACAAGGGTTACTTACCGAGTGTAAATAAGAGTCATATTCATGATGCAGGTAAATGGATGTTTGCAATTAGCTTTTTGTGGACTTACTTATGGTTTTCTCAGTTCATGTTAATATGGTATTCTAACATTCCTGAAGAGGTTACTTATTACATAACACGAATGAAGGATTACAATGGTTTATTCTTTGGCATCTTCTTCGTCAACTTTTTATTTCCGATGATTATGTTGATTTCCAGAGATGCTAAAAGGCAAATTGGTTATCTAATCGTTGTGGGCGTTATTATTTTTGTGGGACACTGGTTAGATGTTTACATGATGATTATGCCTGGAAGTATTGGGCACAACCATGCTGAAATTGGTTTCATTCTTAGTGAAATTGGAATGGCATTAGGATTTTTAGGACTGTTTTTATTTGTGGTATTTAGAGCATTCTCTAAGGCGCCGATATCAGTAGTAAACCATCCATTCTTGGATGAAAGTAATCATTTACATATCTAAAAGATTAAATAGAAGATAATGACTGATTTGTTGATTTTATTAGGAGTAGTACTAGGAATTATTGCCATTAGTAAGGTGGTAAGTGTACTCAATATGGTTTCTGTCGCCAAAGGAGAGAATTCTTACATGCCAAATGCAAAAGAGAACAGGTTTCAGGCTAGGTTAATGCCAGTTTTTTTGATTGTTTATTTTGCTTTCATCGCATGGCAGTTGGTTGCGTGGGGCGATAGAATGTTACCTGTAGCAGCTTCTGAGCATGGCGAAATAGTTGATAATTTGATGGACATTACTTGGATTGTTATAACGCCAGTTTTCGTTATCACCCATATTTTGTTATTCTATTTTGCATGGAAATACGCATATGATAAGAATAGAAAGGCTACGTACTTTTCTCATAGTAACAAGCTCGAGATACTGTGGACCGCAATTCCTGCAACCGTATTGTTAATTTTAATTTTATACGGATTGAGTATTTGGAATGATATCACAACTCCACTAACAGCAGAAGACGATAGAATTGAAATAGAATTGTACGCTCGACAATTTGACTGGACAGCTAGATACCCAGGTGAAGATGGGAAGTTTGGTGAGGCTAGTGTAAGGTATATAGAGGGAATTAACATGCTAGGGCTTGACTCTTCTGATGTAAACGCAGCGGATGACAAATATGTTAAGGCTGAATTCTATTTGCCAGTGAATAAGGATGTTCAATTTTATTTCCGAGCACAGGATGTAATTCATTCGGCATATATGCCTCATTTCAGAGCTCAAATGAATTGCGTTCCTGGTATGACTACTAGATTTCAATTCAAGCCGAATAAAACCACAGCTGAAATGAAAGAAATTACAGGTAACGCTGATTTTGAATATTACCTGCTTTGTAATAAAATTTGTGGTGCAGCTCATTATAATATGAAGATGGAAATTAAGGTTGTAAGTGAGGAAGATTATAATAAGTGGTTAGGTGAACAAAAGGAGTTTTTAGCAGTTGAAGAAAGTATAGAACCTGAGACAGAGGAAGCACCTCAGATGGACACCACCCAAACCAAAGTAGAAGAAAGTACGCAACTTTCAGTTTTAAATTAATTAAGAAAAATTAATAGGATATGGGAGCAACAGCACACCACGAGGACAACGATTTTTTATTTAAGTACATTTTTAGTACCGACCATAAGATGATTGCCAAGCAATTCTTCTTAACAGGCTCTTTGATGGGGTTGGTTGGCATGGTTATGTCAATGATTTTTAGACTTCAACTTGGTTACCCGGGAGAAAGTTTTGCATTTTTAGAGCCTATTCTAGGAAGTTGGGCACCAGATGGTATTTTGGCTCCTGATAAATATTTGGCTTTAGTAACAATTCACGGAACCATCATGGTTTTTTTCTTGCTTACAGCAGGGTTAAGTGGAACCTTCAGTAACTTACTTATACCACTTCAAATTGGTGCAAGGGATATGGCATCTGGGTTCATGAACATGCTTTCGTATTGGTTCTTCTTTTTGTCATCTTGTATAATGATTGCTTCGTTATTTGTAGAAGGTGGTCCTGCAGCCGGTGGATGGACAATTTACCCTCCGTTGAGTGCATTACCTCAAGCAATGCCAGGATCGGGGATGGGTATGACACTTTGGATTACTTCTATGTCATTGTTTGTTGTTTCTTCTTTAATTGGCTCGCTAAACTACATTGTTACGGTTTTCAACTTGAGAACAAAAGGAATGACAATGACTCGATTGCCTCTTACTATATGGGCGTTCTTGATAACTGCAGTTTTAGGTGTATTATCCTTCCCAGTTTTGTTTTCAGCAGTATTGTTGTTGTTATTTGACAGAAGTTTCGGGACTAGTTTTTATCTTTCTGATATTTACATTTCAGGTGGAGCATTAGAAGTTGCAGGTGGTTCTCCGATACTTTACGAACATTTATTCTGGTTCCTAGGCCACCCAGAGGTTTACATTATTCTATTGCCAGCTTTAGGAATTACATCTGAAGTAGTTGCTACAAATTCTAGAAAGCCAATTTTTGGTTATAGAGCGATGATTGGATCTATTCTTGCAATCGCATTCATTTCTTTCTTAGTTTGGGGTCACCATATGTTTGTAACGGGAATGAATCCATTCTTAGGGGCTGTATTTACATTTACAACCTTATTAGTGGCAATTCCATCGGCAGTTAAGGTGTTTAATTACCTAACTACTCTATGGAAAGGAAACATTCGATTCACTCCGGCCATGTTGTTTGCAATTGGATTGGTTTCAACATTTATTACAGGTGGTTTGACAGGTATTATTTTGGGTGATTCTGCGTTGGATATTAATGTTCACGATACTTACTTTGTAGTTGGTCACTTTCACATTGTAATGGGCCTATCAGGTACTTTTGGTATGATCAGTGGAATTTATCATTGGTTTCCAAAAATGTTTGGAAGGATGTTGGATAAGAATCTTGGATACCTTCATTTCTGGGCAACAATAATATCGGCTTATGGAGTGTTTTTCCCGATGCACTTTTTAGGATTGGCAGGTGTGCCTAGAAGATATTATGCGAATACTGAATTCCCTATGTTCAACGAAATGTATGACATTAATGAGTTAATTACAGTTTTTGCAATGATTGCAGGTTTTGCTCAATTGCTGTTTATTTTCAATGTGTTTTATAGCATGTTTAAAGGACCTAAAGCGCCTCAAAATCCGTGGGATTCAACTACACTAGAATGGACTGCACCGGTAAAGCACCTTCACGGTAATTGGCCTGGAGAATTGCCAGTTGTTCACAGATGGCCTTATGACTATTCTAAGCCTGGAATGGATGAGGATTTCGTACCTCAAACAGTTCCGCTGAGAGAGGGAGAAGAAGAAAGTCATTAATAATGTAAATTGAAATGATTTAAATGTCCTTACTTTCGTAAGGACATTTTTTTATGCGAAAAATTATCAAAATATCCCATCTAATTTTCTTTTGTGTTTCGTCGCTGAGCCTTTGTGCTCAGTCATTCGAACAGGAGTTAAAAGATGCGGTTAAAACAAATCCCAGATTAGAAGTGAGACTTGATTCTAGACACTCCTTTATAAATCAAAGAGGTGTTAAGACAGCAGGAGTAAAGGTTGGAATCCAGTTTGCTGATAAATTAAGTTTTGGAATTGGTTACAACCAGCTTTGGTCGCCGCTTTCTTCTACAATAACTGAAGATGGACTCGTAACAAAGGTTCGTTTAGGTTTTTATAATTTCAGTCCCTATGTAGAGTATGTATTTTTTAGGGATAAGAAGTGGGAAGTGTCTATCCCTGTGCAAATCGGAATTGGTAGTTCTTACTATTCCAATAAAAGTGGTGCTGGCGCTGATCAGTTG
>CAXBNB010000474.1:0-4220 GCA_963976505.1 uncultured Reichenbachiellaceae bacterium | reverse complement strand
CACTTTGTGTACTATATGGTAGGGATTTGGATTCTCTGGTAATACCAAGCGCAGTTACTACAATGGCTTCCAACTGGGTGGCATCCAGCTCCATTTGCACATCCAGTACGGACCTACTTCCCATTTCCAACTCTACTGTTTTGTACCCAACAAATGAAAAAACAAGGGTTTTTCCTTCTATTACATTCAGTTTGTAATTTCCTTCTATATCTGTAGTGGTCCCTTTCGCAGTACCTTTTTCAATAATCGATACCCCCGGAAGTCCCACACCGTTTTCATCCGTAATCTTTCCCGATATATCTACTTCTACATATATCTCGAAATCTATTGAACTCTGAGCCCGTCTTTTTTCCATCTTAAAAACTCCAATACTGTTGTTCACTTGTTTAAATGACAGCATGTGTTTTTTAGAAATATCAAGCAACACATCCTCTAAAGTGCTGTTGTTTCTATTGATGCTCACGTGATTAGACAAGTCAATCTTGTCTTTGCTGAAATTGAAAGTATAATCGGTCATTCCTTCAATTTTCTGAAACACCTCTCTCAAACTTGAATTTTCAGTGTTCAATGAAATCCTCACTTCTTTCACACTTTTTACTTGAGCAGATATTTCATCAGCCATACTTATCTGGAGCGAGAGTCCAATTAAGATAAAAAGTCGTATGGTTATTTTAGTCATTTTGATTATGACGTTCGTAATTTTATTATTCATATCTTTGTCTTTGATTAATTAATCATTTAAATCAATCAGTATTGATATTTTGTCTGTGGTAAGTCTGAAGTATCGAAACTGATTGCAACGGGGGGACCGGTTTTCCCGGTCTTCTTTTTTTCTTTTCTACTTTCTCATTATTTCTTTAGTTTAAGTTGAACATATTCATTGCTTCGTGAATATTCGAGTCCCAATGAAAAGCTCATGGACTCTAAAATATTGGTTAAATATTGATCTTTAAATTCTCCGGAATAGTGCAAGCCTCTCGAATCACCTTGCACATCGATTTTCACTCCATACCAATTTTCTAATTCTTCAATTACCTCTCTGAAAGGAGTGTCTTCGAACTTGAGCACGCCCTGAATCCATAAAATATCATTGGCACTCATTAGCTCTGCAACTGGTCCAAGTCCGTCTTTTGCTTGGTATGCTACCATTTGATTGGGCATCAGGATCAATGGCTTCTTATCACTTAACTTGTCTTGTACCTTCACTTTACCTTCAATCAAGATCACCTTAAGGGCGTCTGCATTGCGGGCATTTACATTAAACTCTGTGCCCAAAGCCGTAGTGGAAACATTACCCGAGGTAACTATAAAAGGCTTAGACTCATCCTTTGCTACTGCAAAATATGCTTCGCCTTTCAATTCTATCTTTCTGTCGGTAATACCAAACTCGGACGAATAGGTCAGTGTACTGTTAGAATTCAAATGAACCTTGGTGCCATCCTTCAGGCTGATGATTGATCGTTGACCTTTGGGATTTGTTTTGTTGATGTAAACAATATTGTCAGCTACTTGCTCAGTCTCCGTTCGGTTATTAGAATACTTCAAAAAAACAATACTGAAACCAATGGCCAAAACCAACACGGCTGCATACCTCCAGATTCCAATCCCAAACAACGGCTTGTTGAAAAAGGGAGCTGGTTTCTGCTTGGATAGTATGTTCTTGAAGATCAGATTCGCATCATCGCCCGATAAAGCCCCTTCATTAAATCTCAACCTCAAAATAAATTCTCTGCTCTTATCTACCGCCTCTTGCTGATCAGGATTTTGCTCCAGCCAGTTTTCCCAATAATAGTTACTCTCTTCGGTTGGGTTTTGCACCCAGCTTTTGAATTCTGGGTTGTGAATTAAGTGTAGTTTATAGTTTCCTGTGTCTTTCATTTCATCTTTAGATGCTCATTTGGTATTATAAGCCCCGAAGAAGATAAATGATACCAGTTTTTCTAATAAATAATTTAGAAGTTTTCACAGATAGTTCTCAACTCACTGATTCACTGATAGATGAAAGCGAAATAAATTTTAAAATGAATTGGTGATTAGCAGTAAATCACCTTGCTATATAAATTATAATGAGCCCCATTATGATATGTCTTAACCGGCTCAGGGCTTTATAGATCGACCTCCGAGCAGACGCTACATGGTCATAGCCCAGTACTTCGGCTATTTCACTGTAGCTAAAGTTTTCGTAAAAGTAATAGTAGATGATTTCTCGATCCTTTTTCTTCATCTTAGCCAGAGCGCTGTTGAGTTGTTGCAATTGCTCTTGGTCAAATTGGGCATTGATCATATTTTCATCAGCGGCCAATTCCACGAAGAATGATTCCTTAATTTGATCTTGCCCAACGAACCTGCTTTTCTTCTTAATGTACTTGATAGTCCTTCTCCTAAAGGATTTAATGAGGTACAGCCTGATATTATCAGTATCAGACAGGTGAAAAATGCGCTCTCTGAGATCGACAAAAAAATCCTGAATACAATCTTTGATTAGGGCCTCATCTCCGGAGATTTGAATGCCTATCTGGAATAGGTCATTGACATAGGTGCGGTATATAAACACAAAAGCCCCATTATCTCCTTCTTTGAATTTTCGCCATACCTCCAAATCAGTTTTTCCTGAAAATGAAGGGTGATCCTGATGGCTACTATGAATAAAAGCTGATTTCAAATTAACTGCACTCTATTTATATAATTGATGCCCAAAATTAGGGATATTTTACATTCCTATAGGATATTGTCCAGACCTAATCGAGTAGTAGAAGGTCGGAAAGTTAAGTATAGAAAGTTAAAATGATATGAATCGTAAGGTAAAATAAAAAATAACCTTCAATTAATAGGCTAGCCGTATCGCCCATTTGGTGTCGTTTTTAGCAGGCGATAAATTCGATACAATGACTAGATAGCAAGGCATGTTTTATTATTGGATCGCATGTTTTTCCAGTTTCGAATGTCCCGGAGGGGACTTCTCCCTATGGTCGAAGTGACGTGCTTACTGCATGTCCCTTGTTGTTTTAAGTGTTCTGAAAGATCACTTGAAACTCATCATGAAAATCAGAGTCTTCGTCACGGCATATCGGTCGCACGAACGCATATTTATTGTAGCCAGTTTTTGTGCATGTTAGAAAGATATGGTGACGCCAAAATTTACATCATTGTATAATTTATCAATAGGAACCAATGGAGTATTGTCATAAATATTTTGATAGAGTAACCGCAGACCCAAGTATTTGGTAATATTATATGTCAGTTCAATACTTGAAGCAAGTCTGTAATTTCTAAAGGGTGCAGAAAAAGTAGGTTGAAAATAGCCACCGATATCAAGATCAAATAGATCTCCTAATTTTTGCTTATAACTTATGTAGGAGGTTCCTCTAAACTGTGTTTTTTCAATAAGAAATTGATCCATCGGCAAAAGATCCTCTGGCACACCTGAATAATTCCACCTTTCCATTTCATACAAGCTACCAATACCAAAGTACAGTCCTGTACTCTTCTTTACCAGTGCCCTCCATCTTAAATTAATCCCTCCGGCATACTTTCTATCCAAACCCCTAACTTCATTCCAATGCATTTGAAAGAATGGTTCAAAGGTTATTTTTTTGTTTTGGAGATTGACGTATTCCATATATATGAATCCACCACTTAAAATACGTTCATCCCCAAGCAAACTATATTCCAATTTATTGGCAAAAGTAAATGCATGATTTTTCATTCGCATCGATAAATCTGAAGTAATGCCAATTTCCAGGAAGTCATCTTTTAAGTTGCGGTATCTAAAACTTGGGGAAAAGTTACCTTTAAGTACTTTAGCTGAATCCATTATTACGTTAAAGTTTTCTGTATGCAGTACCTGAGCACTCGCTTTTTGATGTAATGACAGTATGCCTATCAGTATCATCAATGGAAATTTTACTTTTTTCATTTTACTTAATTTTCAGTTTGACTGCTTGTCACCCTTGGCTACAATGTCTAACTAGCCAGCGTATGCCCACATGTTGTAAAGAGGACTAAACTAGCGAAACTGCCCAACACCAACAACGGCATCTATGAAAGACTGCAATTAGAAAGAAAAATCCAGAAGTAAGACAGAAGCTAGTAGAGAAGATACTTTCAGAATGGGTAGCGGAGTGGTGAAGATCAGATAAACTTGTAGAAAGCAATCAGGCGCATTCGTGCTACCGCTTGTCGAACGAACCCCTTGAGCATCAAAATTCTAATGGAACATA
>CAXBNB010000473.1:0-4227 GCA_963976505.1 uncultured Reichenbachiellaceae bacterium | reverse complement strand
GGTATCTATCTCTACGTCCAGATTGAGACTGGCAGGATCATGAAGAAGTAAAGAAGATGAGCTTGAACGATTAGAAAACGGATCTCCAAACCTATCTTGCTGTATGAACGTAGGCCTCTTTGTTGGAACGTACGGTCGATTTTTGAGTGAATCCGTCTTGATAGAATCAGTTGATACACTATCTGGTTGTTGAAAAAACAACGATCTCGTGTAGTTTGCTTTTGATTCTAGCCCGCTCCCAAGGATTAATATCAATAAATTTATTATGTGGAATTTGATCCGGATCAAATGCTCTCTCTTAAATGGTCAGGCCCTTTTTAGGGCTAATTTAATTAATTCTTCAAGACTTAAATTGCCATCACTTTCTTTCATTATTCGGTCGATGGTTTTTTCAGCAGCTGCTTTGTTAATTCCTAGAGTAGCCAATGCGGATAACGCTTCATTTTTTACTGTATTGCCCTTCGACAAAGATATGCCAACTGCCTTATCCAATAGGTCGTCTTTAGACATTTTATCCTTGAGTTCCAGTATTATCCTTTGTGCCGTTTTTTGACCAATTCCCTTTACACCCGATATGGTTTTGACGTCTCCATTCACAATCGCCGATTGCAACTCTTGCGCTGATAGAGATGACAATACCATCAGTGCAGTAGAAGGTCCAACTCCAGAGATTGAAATCAAATCAAGAAAACGTTTCTTTTCTGACTCCTCATGAAAACCAAATAACGTGTGTGCGTCTTCTTTAATGTGAAGGTAAGTATGCAGTTTGGCACTTGTGGCATCTTTTAAATAGCCATAAGTATTGAGAGATATTTTGATTTCATAGCCAATTCCGGCTACTTCCATCACAAGGAAAGTAGGGTCTTTTACCACCACTTCCCCTTTTAAATATGTAATCATTTATTTGGGTTGGTTTTGAGTAGTTTGAGCGTCAACAACAGCAATGGCTGCCATATTAAATATATCTCTGGATGAACTGCCATTTTGCAATATATGTACTGGCTTTTTCATCCCCATAAGTATTGGTCCAATGGCCTCACTACCACCTATTTCCATCAGTAGGTTGTATGCGATGTTGGCTGAAGACAAATCAGGAAATACGAGGGTATTTACATTTTCTCCTACCAGATCACTAAATGGATAAGATTTTTCCAGCAGACTTTTATTCAATGCTACATTGGCTTGTATTTCTCCATCAATTGTAAGTTTCGGCCACTTTTGTTTTGCCATTTTTACAGCTTCAGATGCCTTAGAAGGTATTTCACCTTTTTGAGAGCCAAAATTAGAATATGACAATACCGCTATTTTAGGTTCAAAATCGAAAAACCGAACAGCGCGTGCAGACAATCCAATAATGTCAACCAACTCAGATGAATTTGGATTGATATTTACTGTGGTATCAGCTAAAAAGAAAGTTCCACGTTTGTTGCGTATGATGTACATACCTCCCACTCGTTTCACGTCATCATCGATACCTAGTATTTGTAGAGCAGGTCGCAAACATTTGGCATAGTCACTCAGCAACCCAGATATCAATGCGTCGGCTTCACCCATTTCAACCATCATTGCTCCAAAGTAGTTTCTATCAAGCATCAATGTTTCTCCTTCATAAAGAGACACGCCCTTTCTTTTTCTCTTTTCGTATAATAAACTTCCGTATTTTTTCCTTTTTTCATCCTCATAAAAAGGATCTATTATGGTACAGTTTCCGATTTCGAGCTCATATTCTTTGATGAGTTTTTCTATCTTTTTAACGTTACCCAAAAGTATTGGCATCCCGATTTCTTCATCGATCATCATTTCAGCAGCTTTTAAGATTTTCAAATTATCGGCTTCCGCAAAAACAATTCTCTTAGGATCTTTTTTAGCTCTAGAAATGATTCTTGATATGATACGTTTCTCAGCACCAACTCTCTCTTCTAGTTCTGTTTTGTAATGTTCCCAATCATAAATATCTATTTGTGCCACACCACTATCCATTGCGGCCTTGGCTACCGCTGGAGAAATGGTAGAAATCAACCTAGGGTCAAGCGGTTTCGGGATCAAATATTCTTTTCCAAATTTGATAGGTGTATTTCCATAGGCTTTGGTCACCAAATCAGGTATTGGTTGTTTGGCCAATTCCGAAAGGGCAGTTACAGCAGCCATTTTCATTTCTTCATTGATACAAGTGGCACGTACATCCAGTGCTCCTCTGAAAATATAAGGAAATCCCAATACATTATTCACCTGATTAGGATGATCGCTGCGACCAGTAGCCATTACGATATCATCCCTAGTGCTCATTGCCAACTCATAGTCTATCTCAGGAGTTGGATTGGCCAAAGCAAAAACAATAGGACTATCTGCCATTGACAACAGGTTTTCAGGGCTAAGGGTATTGCCCATAGAAAGTCCCAAAAACACATCAGAACCTTTTACCGCTTCATCGAGTGTATGTACATCAATGTCAGTGGCGTATCGGGACTTCATCTCGTTCAGATCGGTTCGATCCCTCCTCAATACCCCTTTACTATCCAACATGATAACATTAGACTTCAATACTCCCAACTTGATGTAAAGGTCTGTACAGGAAATGGCTGCTCCTCCTGCTCCATTGACTACAACCTTTACTTCTTCTATTTTTTTATTTACTACCAAAAGAGCATTCAATAAAGCAGCACTTGAAATGATCGCCGTACCGTGTTGGTCGTCGTGCATTACGGGAATTTTCATTTGTTCCCTTAGTACTCTTTCAATTTTAAAGCTTTCAGGTGCTTTAATGTCTTCAAGGTTGATGCCACCGAATGTAGGCTCAAGAGCTTTGACAATTTTTATAAACTCATCGGCATCATTTTCGGCTATTTCCAGGTCAAAAACATCTATTCCGGCAAATTTCTTGAATAGAACACCTTTGCCTTCCATCACTGGCTTTGATGCTTCCGGCCCTATATTTCCCAAACCAAGTACGGCAGTACCATTAGATATTACACCTACCAAGTTGCCTTTAGCGGTATATTTATAAACATCACTAGGATTCTTTGCTATTTCAAGACAAGGTTCTGCTACTCCAGGGGAGTAAGCCAAAGCCAAGTCCATTTGAGTACTTAATGGTTTTGTGGGGGTAACTTCAATTTTTCCTGGAGTAGGGTCGGAATGAAATTTTAATGCGTCTTTTTTTCTCACTTTTAAGCTCATATGATGTCTTTAAGTTTGTACAAATACAGACCATTGGATTGGCCATACTTGCAATCTAAGGGGAAGCAAGGTTATAAATTTTAAACCATAAAGATGGGTATTTTTTGCAAAACAAATATCGACAATTGAGCTATTTATTTGTCTTTCAGTAACCTTAGCTCAAGTAATCAAATGCAATGACGACTAAAAGATATCATTTTAACTCCTTGCCCGATTTGAAAGTGGATAGAATCACCTCTATTTCTCTCATAAATTCACGTTTGTCTTTAGAGGGAGCATAAGCATACCCTTCCAAATAGTACATCCTTTTTTGAGATTCATCTACAAAAACATAACTCACAAACGCTCCGCCACCTGAGATGTCGCTTAGTTTCCAAAGTCCTCTGGTTTCTTTGGCGTACTTTCCATTAAAATTTACTTCCTGCACTTGGTGGGGAACATCCTGTGTCGTCATGTACACATCCGGCTTTTCTACATCTCTCATTTTTTTAGATGTAATGGATTCGCGGAATTCTACAGGATCATCAAATGGTTCTTTGGAAGTATAAGGTGCGAAATAGACAAACACGTTTTTTTCATACTCTGGATCTAAAAATCTGACCCAAACAAAGTCCTTTTCGTTCTTGGCTAAATCAAAACCATAAGGGATTTTAAACGTAAAATCATGATCATTTTCCAGTACCCGCTCAACATTTTTTTCTTCTTTTTTAAAAAGTGTTTCAGAAATCCGTTGTTTTTCAATTGTTAGAAAATGATTTCTTAATGTTGTTCTATTACTTATGATCTTTGATATGAGTTGGTCTTGACTTTGCCCGAAGAGGTGTAATATTTCCTGTCCTTTGGCATAAGAGTCTTGATTAGAAAACCGATATATAGAGCTGTCCGTTTGAATCCTCTTCAGGGATTCATCAGTCATAAAATGTCGCATCGCATTACTCTGACTGCTTCTTTTATCAAGCGTAGTAACAAAAATCATATTTTTTGCCGCCTTGAGTATATCATTCAATTTGAGAGGATTAATCTGACGGATGGTAAAATATGGCTCCTCTT
>CAXBNB010000472.1:0-4254 GCA_963976505.1 uncultured Reichenbachiellaceae bacterium | reverse complement strand
CATACCTCACGAAATTGATCCCGACCAATATTCATCATTGGTTGAAGTTATAAATGAGTCGTTCGCTAAATACAGTGAACTTCCTGCTTTCGAAAATATGGGCAAGTCATATACTTTCGCTCAAATTGATGTAATGTCTAACAATTTTGCCTCATTTCTTCAGAACGAGCTCAAACTAAAAAAAGGAGACAGGATAGCGCTACAGATGCCAAATCTAATTCAATACCCTGTAGCATTATTTGGTTCATTAAAGGCAGGGCTGGTAATTGTTAATACCAATCCTCTCTATACTCAACCTGAAATGCAGCATCAATTCAGCGATTCAGGAGCAAAAGCGGTTGTAATTCTTGCCAATTTCGCCTGCAATCTTGAGGCAATTTTACCAAAAACCAATATTGAACATGTAATAGTAACAGAGATCGGTGATTTACTGGGTGGCTTCAAAGGAATGCTTACAAACTTTGTTGTGAAAAAGGTGAAAAAAATGGTACCCAATTATCACATACCTAAAGCATTCTCATTTAAAGAATGTTTGTCCAAGGGAAGTCAACAATCATTTCAACCTGTGGAGATTACGTCCGAAGATTTAGCGTTCCTTCAATATACTGGAGGAACCACTGGGGTTTCCAAAGGAGCTATGCTCACCCATAGAAACGTTACCTCTAATTTGATTCAGGTAAGAACATGGATTAGCAACATCACTCAGGAGCGAAAAGAATTGATCATTACTGCATTGCCTCTGTACCACATTTTTGCTTTAGTTATTAATGGATTGATCACTTTTAGTATTGGAGCAAAAAATGTATTGATTACCAATCCTAGAGATATGGATGGTTTTGTGAAAGAACTAGGCAAGCATCAATTCACTATGATGACAGGGGTAAATACCTTGTTTAACGCACTTTTAAATCATCCGAAATTTGCTTCACTTAATTTCTCAAAATTTACACATGCTGCCGGAGGTGGTATGGCCGTACAAAGGATTGTAGCAGAAAAATGGAAAGAAATAACTGGAAAACCCCTCTTAGAAGGTTATGGATTGACAGAAACTTCGCCTGTACTCACATTTAACCCAACAAATGGAACAGACAGAATAGGCACTATAGGTGTGCCAGCACCAAGTACTGACATTTGTCTGCTTGATGATGAAGGAAAAGAAGTTCCTATCGGTGAGAGAGGTGAGATATGCGCCAAAGGTCCTCAAGTAATGAAAGGATATTGGCAAAGACCTAAAGAAACCGAAGAAGTATTCATTAATGGTTGGTTTCGCACTGGAGATATCGGAGTGATCGACGAAGATGGTTTCATCAAAATAGTAGATCGAAAGAAGGAAATGATTTTGGTTTCAGGATTTAATGTTTATCCAAATGATATAGAAAATGCAATCGCTTCTCACTCAGGAGTACTTGAAGTTGGTGCTATAGGAGTTCCGGATTCTAAATCTACTGAAGCAGTAAAAGTATTTATTGTTAAAAAGGATCAATCGTTGACCTCAGAAGAAATACTAGACTTTTGTAAAAAGAACCTAACCGGTTATAAAAGACCAAAACATATTGAGTTTTTAACTGAACTGCCAAAATCGAACGTTGGGAAGGTTCTTCGAAGGATTTTAAAAGAAGAAGATACCAAAAGGAACACCTATTCCTAAATTTTGGCTTTATTATTGCAAATGTGTTTTCAACCCACTAAAAAACAACGATCTCAAAATTTGATACACGATTCTTGTCCATGAAGCATCTTTTCATAACGTTTCTTATTTTATTGCCCTTTATAGCTTTCTCATCTAACAAACATGATACAACTTATTGGAATATTGGAGGAATTACTTCATTAACTTTCAGTCAAGTATCACTGACGAACTGGGCAGCAGGGGGAGATAACTCGACCTCATTCCATGGTCACCTTCATGCCTTTGCTGACCATGTAAAAGGTGTCGCTATATTCGAAAATAGTGTTGAAGCAGGATATGGATTAATAAAACAAGGAGAAAGAGGGTTTATCAAGGCCGATGATAAGTTTAGCTTTAACTCGAAATATGGGCGAAGGCTTTCAGCTGGTAACACCAAATGGTACTGGACTTCCAACATCAACTTTCGGACACAATTTGCAGATGGTTTTAATAATCATGATCGAGAAAAAAAAAATATCCGGATGGCTGGCTCCAGCATATTTCTTCGCTTCTATAGGAATAGACTACAAGCCATCTAAAAACTTCTGGGTGGCGTACACACCCCTTTCAGCAAAAATTACGATCGTAAACGACAAAGAACTCTCTGAAAGAGGCGCGTTTGGCGTGGATCCAGGCAAGATCACAAGATCCGAAGTAGGATCGTACTTTACTTCCGTTATCAAAACACACTTACTTGAAAACATCAACTTTGAATCAAAACTGCAACTATTTTCCAACTATATAGAAAGCCCTGAAAAAGTGGATGTAAACTGGGAAACGACTTTCGTTCTTAAAGTCAATAATTTTATTACTACCAATATCTTGAATCAGTTGATTTATGACGATGATATTAGGATACCTACTTACAATGATCAAGGAGAAAAAATAGGAGAAGGCCCTAAAGTCCAATTCAAAAACATCTTCGGTGTAGGGTTCACTTACAAGTTTGGTCATACACGAAGAAAAAACAAAATCTAGCCCTAACCTTTAAAAACATTACTATTGGCGCTGAAGATTTGCCCATTCACCGATTAATTTCTGAGTCTCATGGAAAAATATCTGAGTTTTAAGAAAAATCTAATAAACTTGCACCTCAATTGAATTGAACTGTATATCCCTTGTTTAATCAATATTATCTATAGCATCAATCAGCCCTTAATCACATATCTAAGTACATAATTAATTTACAATGAAAAATACATTTCTCTTGTTATTGCTTTCACTTCCATTGATTTTATCAGCACAAGATTCCGATACTACCTATTGGAAAATTGGTGGTGTTAGCTCACTTTCATTCAGTCAAGTATCGTTGACTAACTGGGCCGCAGGGGGCAATAACTCAGTTGCTTTTAATAGCTACTTTAGCATTTTTGCAAATTATGCCAAAGGAAGATCGATATGGGAAAATAACCTTGAGTTAGGATACGGACTTCTGAAACAAGCTGAAGAAGGATTCAGAAAGTCTGATGATAAAATAAACTTTGCTACCAAGTTTGGGCGATCACTTTCTCCAAATAATAAACATTGGTACTGGAGTATGAACTTTAACTTAAGAACTCAATTTGCATCCGGTTACTCTCAAAAGGATAATGAAACTCCAATATCGAAGTTTATGGCTCCAGGTTACCTTGTGCTAGCCGCTGGTCTGGACTACAAACCCTCAAAATTTTTCAGTATGTCCTATTCTCCAGTTACTGGAAAAATTACAATTGTAAATGACGATGCACTTTCAGCCGTAGGTGCTTTTGGTGTGGATCCTGGAAGCACAACTCGTAGTGAACTAGGTTCGTACCTTACAGCACAATTCAAAAAAAATCTCATGGAAAATGTGAGCCTTGAATCAAAATTGCAACTCTTTTCTAACTACGCCAATAAGCCTAAGAATATAGATGTGAACTTAGAAAATGCACTTATGATGAAAATCAACAAGTACTTATCAGCAAGTCTCATAAATCAGCTGATATATGATGATGATATAAAAATACCAACCTACGATGATCAGGGAGAAATAATTGGAGAAGACCCTAAGACACAATTTAAAAATATATTTGGAGTAGGCTTTGCCTACCAATTTGGAGATAAAAAAGGAAAGTAAATTAAAAGGGAGCTGCAAAACAGCTCCCTTTTTTTTATGCAATCCCTTGAGATTGTGCGTAAGTTCTATATGAAACTTCATTGTTGGTCTTCACGATGAAAATCACTGCATCTGTCTTGGCTTCAAACGAGATTTCATCTGAATCTTTTAATACCACATAGTCATCTGATAAAGCGGATTGTGCTCCTATTTGCAATTCTCCTGAAATCACATAAATTCCATATACACCATCTTTATCAGTTGGAATACTAAAGTTACCAGACCCCATGCGGTATTCCGCAATTTCGACTCCTTCACTATCCAAGCTCATTGGAGAATTTTCACCAACAATTACCTTTTTTGTTAGTCCACCTTCGGTTACAACAGGAAAACTATCAGAAGCCACATCAGCATAACTTGCTGGTATTTTCAATGACTTACTAAGATTTGGATCAAACCAAATTTGGAAAATATGTGCTCCAGGCATTATTTTTTCAGCGTGTGTAATTCC
>CAXBNB010000471.1:0-4282 GCA_963976505.1 uncultured Reichenbachiellaceae bacterium | reverse complement strand
GTTTTCGCAATCACAGTACCATTCAGGCTGTCGGTTCTAATCAGCAAAGTCCCTTCTTCTTTACCTGACTGTTTGTAATTGAAATATATCCTATCAATATTGTTAAGAGAAACATTTTTTATTTTTATCAAAGCACCATTGTGTACTTCCATATAATCCTGTCCAGCTCTGTTGTAGTGCACAACATTTTCTACCTTATCAAAATCTTCGGGTCTAAGTTTTGGTTCTCCTATCCTCACAAATCTCTCCCATTTGTTACCAATTTTATTGGATGACCTATTCGTAATCCATTCCTTTATTTCATCCAGTTTGTTTTCATCTTCTTCTTTCAATTCCCTCAAGATTGGATGTTCGGATGGCACATCCCAATCGGAGGTATTGTTGAAAAAGGCCATTGAGGTATAATATTCTGTATGGCGGATTGGATCATAAGGGTGGCTGTGGCATTGTACGCAAGCCATGGTAGTGGATTGCCATACTTCCCAAGTATTATTTACCCGGTCAATAACCGAAGACACTCTGTATTCCTCATTGTCTGTTCCTCCTTCACCATTATTTAATGTATTTCTATGAAAAGCTGTTGCTACAAGATTATCTATTGTTGGATCTGGCAAAAGGTCACCGGCAAGTTGCTCTATGGTAAACTGATCAAAAGGCATATTCTCATTAAACGCCTTAATGACCCAATCTCTATATTTCCAAATTATCCTTCCATTGTCACTTTCATAACCTTTAGAATCCGCATACCTAGCTAAGTCGAGCCACATACTTGCCCAATGTTCTCCATATTGAGGAGATGCCAGCAGTTGATCAACCACTTTCTCAAAATCATTTGCCGAGTCGTCATTGACAAATGCTTCTATCTGATCCAGAGTTGGGGGCAAGCCAATGAGGTCTAAATAAAGCCGTCTCACCAAGTCTTCCTTTGATGCTCTTTCAGAAGGCGATAGGCCATGGCTTTCTAATTTCTCATAGATAAAATGATCTATTTCATTTTTTGCCCAGTCTGCACCCTTGATAGTTGGAACCTCTGGCTCTTCAGGTTTTATGTAGGCCCAGTGTTCTTGCCATTCAGCTCCCTGCTCAATCCATTTTGTGATGATTTCAATTTCCTCAGGCTTCAGTGGATCCCTTTCAAGTGGCATACGCATTTCCTTATTTTCGTGATTAATCCTAGAGATCATTTCACTTTTTTCAGGGTGCCCTGGCACTATGCCTATTTTTCCATTTTTGGTTTCACCCAGCGCATTTTCTCTAAAAATCAGTCCAAAGCCACCAGATTGTTTGACACCACCATGACAACTGATACAATTTTTATTGAGAATAGGTCTGACCTGAGTGTTGAAGTCAATTTTTTCCTCCCCACATGAAGCGGCGAGAAGCATGATACATCCTATAGCTACATACCATCTAGAGGAATGCATATTAGTAAAACTGAATGGTTTTATCATTATAAGTTAAAATAGTAATTATGCGAACTTCAAATTTGACAATTACCAACAAACTTTGCTTGACTTACAGTCTCAATTACTTGACTAAACGTATCTCGCTTTGATTTTTTAGCCTCGAAACAGCACCGATTGATTGCAAGTGAAATTTTAATTTCAATAGATGGACCTAACGACTTATTTGTGCAATATTGAAGCCGATCATATTGCATTCTGAATCCATAGTGAATGAATGTCACAAGAAATGAAAGACATAAATGCAAAAGAATGAAGAATAGGTTAAAATTACTTGGTGAAAGGAAAACATAATAATAGTATTATGTTTCCAACACATAAGCGGAAGGGGAGACTCCAAATTTTTCTTTGAATGAGCGTGAGAAATGCGCATGTGATTTGAAGCCGATTGTGTAAGCCACTTCACTGACACTTCTAGGATTGTCATCAAGGTAATGTTTTGCTTTTTCCAGTCGGATGTCTTTGATAAAATTTGATACTGTTTTGCCAGTAATCTTTTTTACATCTCTAAACAGCTTAGCCCTACTTAAACCCATTTCGTTGCACAGCGCTTCAATGGATAAATCTTCATTGGTAATATTGGATTCAACAAATTTCACCACATTTTCTACAAAGATTTTGTCATGAGAATCTCTCGATAAACCACCCACATGGTTATCAGATACTAAGCTTGAAATAGATACAACCCCTTCTTGACTTTTAATTATTCTTTTGTAACCAACAAAGCCAATAGTGATAACAAGCAAAGCAAAACCCATTGCTGATAGCTTAAATCCCAAGGTTTCCCATATTTCTGGAAGTATATTAATTTTAATGTTTGACCCATGATTATTCCAGATACCATTATTGCTGGAGGCCCTTACTTTTAGGTTATAGCTCCCTGCTGGAAGGTTGGCGTAAGAGGCCATTCGTTTGTTTCCAGCGTACTGCCAATTGTCATCGTACCCTTCAAGTTTATAGGCGTATTGTGTTTTTAAGGGCTTCACATAGTTCAATGCGGTAAAAGAAAAATCAATCGTGGCAGCTTCTCTTCTTGCTAAATCTATTTCTTTCAACTGTGAAATATCTTTTTGATTCTGGGTTTTCAATTCTTTACCGTTGACCTTCATATCGGTGATGAAAACCGGTGGAGCATTCGGATTTAAATTTAGTTGACTTGGATTAAATACATTCAATCCTTCAAGGCCTCCTAACAATATTTCTCCAGATTGTCTGCCAATTACTCCAGCTTTGTTGTTGAACAACTCACCTTGCAAACCGTCATTGACATCAAATGAATTTAAAACGTGAATGGTGTAATTTCCATAATTCATACTGCATTTCAATAATCCCTGACGAGAAGTAATCCACAGAAAACCATTAAAATCCTCTATCACATTTGTAATGCCAGTAATTTCATAATTTGGATTGGTCACAGTTATGTCAACAGGTTTACGATTGACATTCAATAATGAAACCTTTCCATCAAGACTGTTCATCCAAATATGCTGATGTTTGTCTTCATACAAATAAGATATCCATCCCTGATTGGAGTCATTGCCTAAATTTCGTCGATCATATGGCACAAAATTTTTCCTGTCTTCGTCAAAAGAAAAAAGTCCCGTTTCAGTAGCCACCCAAAATTTGTAAGTGTAATCAACTAATCCAGCATTGACTTTGCCCATAGTCATTTTCTTGTTTTTATATTCAGCGGATTCAACATGGGTGAACTTTTCAGTCTCAATATTTAAAAAGCTCATTCCATGATCTGTTCCCACCCACAATCCATTGTCAAGCCCAACAACAGTAGTAACTAAATTTGAGTTGATGCTGTGGTCATTCTCAGGATTGTTTTTGTAGTAGGTAAATCGATCGCTTTTCCGGTCATATTTGGCCAGACCATTTTCCAAAGTTCCTATCCACAAAAAACCTTGTTTATCTAAGAAAAGACAGTTAACGGTTTTGTCCTTGAAAGCAGAAAACAATTTGAATTGCTTGGATTGTGCATCGAAATAACTCAGCCCTCCTCCAAAAGTGCCTACCCAATAATTATAAGGTTTGTCTTCACAAATTGCGGACACATTATTCATAGGAAGAGATAGGGGATTACCTTCTATATTTCTATACAACTCAATCGCTGCAGGGTAGTTGTCTTGAATTTTTACTCCCCCATTGGAGGTCGCAATAACCACCTCACCAGTTTTCAATTTGTAATGGCAAAACACACTGGCTTTGCTTCCAAAGGGATTGTAATTGCCATAAGTATCGTACCTTGAAAAATTATCTTCACTGCCATTATATACACTTATACCTCCATTCATCCCACCCACCATCAACTCTCCATTTTCATCTTCAATGATAGAATAAACAGTATTGCTGGCTAGGCTGTTGGTCTTTTCCTCATTCAAATACCATTTAAATGTTTGTGATTTTTCTTCAAAACGATTCAAACCTCCCTGTTCCACCCCTACCCAAATCTGACTTTTCTCATCCTCATATATGGAGCTGATACTGTTGCCGCTGATACAATTGCTTTTTGTCGCATCTTTCTTATATCGTTTGATTCTATTGGTAGATAAATCCAACATATTCAGGCCTGAAAAAGCAGTGCCAATCCACAACCGGCCTTGACTATCTTCCATAATCGAAGTAACCACATCACCACTAAGGCTGTTTTCATCTTGAGGATCGTGGGAATAATTAACAAAATCATTGGATTCTTTGCGGTACAGACTCAACCCTCCCCAGCTTCCAACCCACATTCTATTGTTCTTATCCTTATATATTATTTCAACATTGGGATTACTTATAGAATTTGGATCGTTAGAATTCGGCAAATA
>CAXBNB010000470.1:0-4295 GCA_963976505.1 uncultured Reichenbachiellaceae bacterium | reverse complement strand
CTTTTTATTCTGACAAACGGAGTATTGAAGTTATTTTGAATAACCTGATTTCAAACTCAATTAAATACCAAGACTATAAGAAAGAGTCTTCGTTTATTTCAATTTCAATAAAATCCGTTGACAAGAATGTTGTCATTGAATTTTCTGACAATGGTATAGGTATAGAACAAGATTATATAGATAAAGTATTTGACATGTTTTTTAGGGCATCAAAAGAATTTTCGGGTGCTGGACTTGGATTGTACATTTTGAAAGAAACAGTTGCCAAGTTGAAGGGGACTGTTAAGCTGGAATCAAAACCAGGGCAGTTTGCCAAATTTGAAATTACTTTGCCTGAGTTGGAAGATCAACGTTCGAAGCTTTTTATTGACTGATTTTTAGTTCAAAAAAGACAAAAAGAAAGGCTTTTATTTGAGAGTAGAAGCCTTTCTTTTTGTGGTATATGACTTAGGTTATTTGCCTGCGTCACTTAGATTTTTTTGAGCTACCTCAAATCCAGGTGAATCTTTTAGGGCTTCAAGATAAAGCTCTTTGGCTTTGGCTACTTCACCATCATTTTTAGCAATTAAGCCTTTAAGGTTGAGTAGTGCAGCTTTCATGGTTACCTGCTGTTGTGTTTTATCCGCTTTAGGGAAGTACAGTTTTTGTTCAGCAATATCGGACCTGTTCAAAAGAATCTCTGTTGAAGCAAGAGACTCTTTGTATCTTTTTAATTCAAACTGAAGAAATGCCACGCGGTACAAAGTAGTAGTGTTGTCGTTTTTCAAAAACAATGTTTCATATTGTGTGAGTGCTTGGTCTTTAATCCCCAAATTTTCATAAGAAACGGCTGACAACTCTAGAGCCAATTCATTGTCAGGATTTATTTTTAAGTTGTCTTTCGTAACCAGTGCCACAGAAATCCACTTTTGGTTGTCATAATAGTTCAAAGCCAAAGAATCCAAAATACCAGTTTTATTTGGCGCAACCATGAGCAAGTGATAGAGTGCCATTCTGGTTACAGCTGGATCACTGAACTGGGTAGATAGATTGTAAATACCAGCGTAAAGGTTGAAAAAACCATCTGTTTGAGTGGTGTCCGCAGGAGCTTCTTGTGCATAAGCAAGATTATTGAACAAGCCGCATATAGCGAAAACTAATAGTAATAAAATCCTTTTCATTATAGTATGTTAATATGTTTGTTTTGTAAGTTTTGCCGCAAACTTAGTTATCTAAATGCTGAAAAACCAATCCACGTTGCTTTCCCAGTTTTATCATTAGGTCTTTTGCCTCATTGAACTCATTTGCAATATCACCTTCGAGCATGGCTTCCCTTATTTCATTTTTGATTTCCCCCACTATTTTTCCTGCAGGAAGGTCAAATGATTGCATGATTATTTCCCCTGAAATTGGGGGCTGAAAGTTTCTCAAGTGATCTTTTTCCTCTAGTGCGTGAAGCTTTTGTTGAACCTTTTTAAAGTTGCTAAGGTAGCGCTGAACCTTGCTGTGATTTTTGGAGGTAATGTCGGCATTACACAGTGTCATAAGGTCGTCCACATCATCTCCAGCCTCAAATAGCAATCTACGAATGGCTGAATCCGTGATTTCATCTTTGACCAAAGCAATAGGCCTCAAATGTAATCTGACTAGTTTCTGCACATACCTCATTTTTTCATTCATTGGTAGTTTCATTTTCCTGAAGATCTTTGGCACCATCCGAGCGCCACGGTCTTCATGTCCATGAAATGTCCATCCTACTTTGCTGTTGAACCTTTTGGTAGCCGGTTTGGCTATATCGTGAAGAATGGCTGACCACCTGAGCCATAAGTCTTCGGTGTTTTCTGATATATTGTCAAGCACCTGCAGCGTATGGTAAAAATTATCCTTGTGCGTTTTGCCATTCTTGACTTCAACTCCATGTAAGTCTACCATTTCTGGAAATATTAATTTTAACAATCCGGATTGAAACAATAAATTGAAGCCATAACTTGGCTTAGGAGATAAAATGATCTTATTGAGCTCATCTATAACCCGCTCAGCGGAAACTATTTTGATTCTTTCTACTTGTGTAGTGATAGAATGAAAAGTATCAGCATCAATGTCAAAACTAAGTTGACTGGCAAACCTGATGGCTCGCATCATCCTTAATGGATCGTCGGAAAAGGTGATGTCCGGATCAAGTGGTGTCTTGATGATTTTATTTTTGAGGTCCTCGACTCCTCCAAAAGGATCGATTAACTCGCCATAGTTTTCTTTGTTGATACTTATGGCTAGCGCATTGATAGTAAAATCTCTTCGGTTTTGATCTTCTTCAAGGCTTCCATCTTCTACAATGGGTTTTCTTGAATCACTGCGGTAAGATTCTTTTCGGGCACCCACAAATTCAATATCATGACCTTTGTGGGTTACTAGTGCAGTCCCAAAATTCTTATAAACTGCTATATCGGTGTTTTTTCCGAGAGCGCTAGCGGTATTTTTAGCCAATTCTATTCCACTTCCTACACATACAAAATCTATGTCTTTGGAATTTCGCTCTAAAAGAATATCTCGTACAAAACCTCCAATTACATAAGTTTCGAAATTAAGATGTCTGGATGCTTCTTTTACTGCACCAAATATAAGCTCAGGTTTTAAATGTGTCGATAGATTCAAGTGATAGCCTTTGGTATAAAATTTGGGGCAAAATTAAAAAATATAAAATACTCTTTACAGATAATTATACGTTGATTGTTTCTTAAAAGTAAAATCATTATGATTATGAAATATAAGTATTGACATATATTTACCTCAAATTTTATAAAATGAAAAAAACTATAATACTCTTATTTTTCTTGGCCTCTTTTGGATGTGGTACCCATTCGGATATTGACAGACCTAAACTAGTAGTAGGCATAGTGGTAGATCAAATGCGCCAAGAATACCTGTACAGGTTTTATAATAAATTTGGTAATGATGGCTTTAAAAGGTTGATGGACAAAGGGTTTATGGTTAAAAACGCTCATTATAATTATATACCTACTAAAACTGGGCCTGGGCACACTTCTGTTTATACCGGCACTACACCAAGAGTACATGGAGTGATAGGCAATGATTGGTATGAAAAAAAATCAGGAGGCAGCATGTATTGTGCCGGAGATTCTACAGTGCAAGCTGTCGGTGGAAGCCCGGAAGCAGGGAAAATATCTTCTAGAAACATGCTTTCCACTACCATTACAGATGAATTAGGACAGTTTTTTCAGAATAGATCGAAAATAGTAGGGATCTCTATAAAGGATAGGGGTGCTGCACTTCCTGCTGGTCACAATCCTACAGGTGCATTTTGGTATGATAGTAAAACAGGGGAATTTATGTCTAGTACATACTATGTGGACAAATTACCAGACTGGGTAAATGATTTTAACAACCAAAAATGGGTGGAAAAGTACATGTCTCAGAGTTGGGAGACATCATATCCTATAGAAGAATATGTAGAATCAGGCCCAGATGACCGTCCGGGAGAAAGGAAATTTGGAGATAGAAAATCTGCTACATTCCCTTATGATTTAAAAGAAATGTCAAAGGAAGTAAAACCCGCTTCATTGATTCGTTCCACACCGTATGGCAATTCTATACTAAAAGAAATGGCTTTAGCTGCTCTCAAGGGAGAGTCAATGGGTCAAGATGATATCACCGATTTTCTTGCGGTGAGTTTTTCATCTACGGATTATGTGGGACATGCATTTGGTCCTTATTCCAAAGAGATTGAAGACACTTATATTAAGCTAGATAAAGATTTGGAAGAAATGTTCAAATACCTTGATGAAAAGGTTGGAGCGTATCAATACAATGTATTTTTAACTGCTGATCATGCCGTTGCAGAAATTCCATTGACACTCAAAAATCAAAAGTACCCTACTGATTATTTTGATTTTGGTGTTGCAAAAAAAGCCCTTGCTGAAGAGTTGATTGAATTATTTGGCAAAGACAAACTCATCACGACTTACAGCAACGATCAAATATTCTTGAATAAGCAATTGATCAAAGAAACATCATTAGATGAAAGAGAAGTGAAAAAAGTCATAATTGATTTTTTCAATAGTACTTATGGGATTTCTGCTGCTTATGACAGTGAATTCATCAACAACTATTCTGGCTCTAATCAGGACGTTCAGATGTTAGCTGCAGGGTTCAATGCCCAAAGATCAGGTGATATTCTTTTGACACTAAACCCTGGTTGGTTGAGTGGCAGTGGTGTAGATCCTGTAGGAACAACCCATGGTTCTCATTATACTTATGATACCCACGTGCCTATGCTTTTTTATGGTAAAGACATCAAT
>CAXBNB010000469.1:0-4300 GCA_963976505.1 uncultured Reichenbachiellaceae bacterium | reverse complement strand
GTTTATTTAAGCATATAACCATAAATTATACTTTGCATAAATCATGAATAAGGCTTAGCATTGCAGCTTACAATCAAACCTAAAGATGTCCAAAGAAACCGGAAATATTCTTGTCACTGGTGCAGCAGGATTTATTGGATTCCATCTATCAAAACGGCTATGCAATGACGGTTATACCGTAGTAGGTATTGACATCATCAATGATTATTATGATGTCAAATTGAAACAAGATAGATTGACTGTCTTGAAAGGTTTTGAAAATTTCACATTTCATAAAATTGACCTTAATGATACCGATTCATTAGAAGCAGTTTTTACAGAAACTAAATTTGATACTGTTATCAACCTTGCTGCACAAGCAGGGGTAAGGTATTCTCTAGAAAACCCTAAAGCCTATCTGGATGCAAATGTTAATGGGTTCGTCAACCTAATTGAAAATTGTCGACATCACAATGCAGGACATTTAATTTTTGCTTCTTCTAGCTCTGTTTATGGCGCAAATACCAACATGCCATTTTCCGCACATGAAAATGTAGATCATCCGATTTCTCTTTATGCTGCCACCAAAAAGGCCAATGAACTTATTGCCCATACATACGCTGCTTTATTCAAGATTCCAATGACTGGACTAAGGTTTTTTACAGCTTATGGTCCTTATGGGAGACCCGACATGGCATTGTTTTTATTTACAAAAGCCATATTAGAAGGGAAACCAATTGACGTTTTTAACAATGGGAAAATGTTAAGAGATTTCACCTATGTTGAGGATATTGTAGAGGGCATAGTAAGATTGATAAAATTCCCAGCCAAGCCAAATGAAAATTGGTCTAGTGACAAGCCAGACCCGGCTACCAGCTTTGCACCTTATAAGATTTATAATATAGGTAATAACAACCCTGTTGAATTGGCATACTTTATTGAGGTCATAGAGAAATGTTTGGGCAAAAAAGCCATTAAGAACTTTTTGCCTATTCAAAAAGGAGATGTACCTAGAACTTATGCCAATGTAGATGACCTAATGAATGATGTTGGTTATAAACCGAGTACATCATTGGAATATGGTATAGGCCAGTTTATAGAATGGTATAAAAAATACTACAATGTCTGACATACTATTTCAAGTCAAAACATGAAAGGAATAATATTGGCTGGAGGATCCGGCACACGACTGCACCCACTCACATCTGTTATCAGCAAACAGATGCTGCCTGTTTTTGACAAGCCAATGATATATTATCCCTTGTCAGTTTTATTGCTTTCGGGAATAAGAGAAATCTTAATCATATCAACACCTCAGGATTTACCCCTTTTTGAAAGACTGCTCGGTGATGGCAAGAAATTTGGCTGTGAATTTTCCTATGAAGTCCAAGAAAAACCTGAAGGGTTGGCACAAGCATTCATAATTGGAGAAAAATTTATAGGTAAAGACAAAGTTTGCCTTGTTCTTGGCGATAACATTTTTTATGCCTCCGGTTTGTCTAAAAAACTCCAACAATGCAATGATCCAGATGGAGGAATAGTCTTTGCTTACCATGTCAATGATCCCGAAAGATACGGAGTGGTAGAGTTTGATGCTGACAACAATGTCATGTCGATTGAAGAAAAACCGGAATCTCCTAAATCTCACTTTGCTGTTCCTGGATTGTATTACTATGATAATGAAGTAGTAGAAATTGCAAAAAACCTAAAGCCAAGCAAAAGAGGTGAATTAGAAATCACTGATATCAATAAGAAATACATGGAACTTGGCAAATTAAAAGTTTCAGTAATGGACAGGGGAACTGCTTGGTTAGATACAGGTACATTTCCGTCATTAATGCAGGCCGGATCTTTTGTTCAAGCCATTGAAGAAAGACAGGGCTTAAAAATAGGTTGCATCGAAGAAATTAGTTTTAATATGGGCTATATTGACGAAAGACAATTGGAAACACTTGCCGAGCCTCTTACAAAAAGTGGCTATGGCACTTACCTGTTAGACCTTATTAAATTATGATCGTAAATCCACTGGATCTTGAAGGAGCGTTTTACATTGAACCAAAAATATTCAATGATAACCGGGGTTTCTTTTTTGAATGGTTTAATAAAGAAAATTTTAAGCAGCTTACTGGTTTTGAATTCAATGTAGTTCAATTTAACTATTCCCGCTCTACTAGGGGTGTTCTTCGTGGGCTACATTATCAACTAAACCCAATGGCTCAGTCAAAACTTGTGGGGGTAACTAAGGGCCAAGTTCAAGATGTAATTGTTGATGTTAGAAAAGACTCCTTAACTTATGGTCAGCATTATTCAGTAATTTTAAGTGAGGAAAAAAGAAACCAGCTCTTTATTCCAAAAGGATTTGCCCATGGATTTTTGGTACTGTCTGAAGTGGCAGAAATATTTTATGCCATCGACAATGGGTATTCTCCAGAGCACGATAGTGGGATTAGTTACAACGACCCTCAGCTTGGAATAAAATGGGAAATAAATAAAGAAAACATTACAGTATCCGATAAGGATCAAAAATTATTAAACTTGGATTTAACTCCAAATAATTTCTAATAGAATGAGCAAAAAAAGAGTATTGATTACAGGAGGAGCCGGCTTTCTAGGGTCGCATTTGTGCGACCGTTTTCTTAAAGAAGGCTACAAAGTCATCGCAATGGACAACCTGTTGACTGGTTCCTTAAACAACATAGAACACTTATTTAAAGAAAAGGATTTTGAGTTCTATCACAATGACGTTTCCAAATTCGTACATGTGCCTGGTGATTTGGATTACATCCTTCACTTCGCTTCTCCAGCTAGTCCAATTGAGTATCTTAAAATGCCAATACAAACACTAAAAGTGGGATCATTGGGCACTCATAATTTATTAGGTCTGGCGAAGGCAAAAAATGCTAGGATACTCATAGCCTCAACTTCAGAGGTTTATGGTGACCCTCTTGTTCATCCTCAAACGGAAGACTATTGGGGCAATGTAAACCCTATAGGGCCTAGGGGTGTTTATGATGAAGCCAAAAGATTTCAAGAAGCGATAACCATGGCTTACCATACTTTCCACGGTTTGGAAACAAGGATAATACGAATATTCAATACTTATGGACCAAGAATGAGATTGGACGATGGTAGAGTTTTACCTGCATTTATAGGACAAGCATTGAGAGGAGAGAATTTAACAGCGTTTGGTGACGGATCTCAAACCAGATCATTTTGCTATGTGGACGATTTGGTAGAAGGAATATACAGGCTGCTTTTGAGTGATTACGCATACCCAGTAAATATTGGCAACCCTGATGAAATCACGATTAAGGAGTTTGGAGAAGAAATTATAAGATTGACAGGCACGAAATCGAAAATTATATATAAACCATTGCCCGAAGACGATCCCAAGCAAAGAAAACCAGATATTAGCAAAGCTCAAGAAATTTTGGGTTGGAACCCTACATTTTCAAGAAGTGAAGGGTTAAAACCTACTTTAGAATATTTCAAAAAGATAGTTTAAGGCTAGGTGTTCTTATAAATAACTGCAAATAATATGAACCACAAAGTTGCAATCATAGGAATGGGATATGTTGGATTGCCGTTGGCCATTGAAGCAGCTAAGAAATATCCTGTACTAGGGTTTGATATCAATCCTGAAAGACTCAAAGAGTTAAACGAGGGTTTTGATAGAACCAAAGAAGTAAGTAGAGATGAATTGGCAAAAGCTTCCAACCTTAGGTTTAGTCATGACCCAAATGAGCTCAGTGACTGTAATTTTTTTATCGTAACCGTACCTACGCCAATAGATGCTAACAATAAGCCTGATTTAAAACCACTTATTTCTGCCTCAAAGGCTATAGGTTCTCAATTGACCCAAGGGGATATAGTAGTGTTCGAATCTACAGTTTATCCTGGTTGTACCGAAGAGGATTGTGTTCCAATTATGGAAGCAGAAAGTGGGCTTAGATATAACATTGACTTCTTTTGTGGGTATTCTCCTGAAAGAATAAATCCAGGAGATAAAAACAGAAGAGTTACAGATATAAAGAAGGTGACAAGTGGGAGCAATGAGGAAATTGCCACAATAGTTGATGAGTTTTACAAATCTATCATCAAGGCAGGCACTCATAAAGCATCATCTATAAAAGTAGCTGAAGCTTCTAAGGTAATCGAAAATGCCCAACGAGACATTAACATAGCTTTTGTTAATGAGCTCGCCCTGGTATTTGAAAAAATGAATTTAAATACGCTAGAGGTGCTAGAAGCTGCAGGAACCAAATGGAATTTCCTCCCTTTTCGACCTGGTTTAGTTGGTGGGCATTGTATTGGTGTTGAC
>CAXBNB010000468.1:0-4312 GCA_963976505.1 uncultured Reichenbachiellaceae bacterium | reverse complement strand
ATACTCCTTTAACTGTCTTTATATCAATAGATTGACTTTATTAAGGAGTGGCCTACTGTAATGAATACAATCCATTCACGCCTTTACAAGTCTTGTGACCAGCAAACATCCAATATCTCTGAGCCTGCATTTTTACTCAGTTAAAAAAATACTGGCTCTAGTGGTTTGTTGGATACAAGTACAACAAAAGCATACTCAACAAGAAGATAAACCCTTGTTTAGAATTTGTAATTGTATCCCAGTCGGACGACCTGAGTTTCATAGTAATTGTTGCTGGTGTAGTTAAAGTTGTTGCCTTCAAAAGTTTTACGAATGACCATGGTGTTGAGTAAATCCGTGGCATTTAGAAAGAGCTCTCCCTTCCCTTTCTGCACTCCCTTTTTAATTCCAATGTCTAATGAAAATCTTGCACCGATTGTTCCTTGAGGAATAATGTCTGGAGCAAGATAAATGGCTGTCAACTGGGCATCTAAGTTGTTGACAAAATGAAAGTTGGTATTCAACTTCATATTACCTGAGAATATTTCCTGCTTGTCGGCAGTAAAGGTGTTTTCCACTGGGTATTTATTGACGACAGTAAAAGCATCTATTTGATTGTAATAACCATTGACATTCAAATTCATTGCCACTTTATCCGATAGGTCCTGGGTCAACACCATTTCAATACCGGAATTGTAGCTCTTCCCTGCATTTTGTGAAATATTGTAGATAATGTTGGTATCGTCAACTGTCGTCCCAATCCTTGTGATGGTTCCATCAGATATTTTGTGATATACCGCGCCATAATAATAGCCTTTCTCCCATACATTTTTATAGCCTAGTTCAAAGGTATTGGTGAACTGTGGGCTTAATCCCGGATTTCCCACCTTTATAATTTCGGCATCATCATACTTTGGGAAAATACGAATGTCTCCTTCATCAGGTCTATCGACCCTACGGTTGTAAAAGGCAGAAAGTTTGTTGCGCTGATCTAGGTTGTAGGTGATCCTCGCATTGGGAAATGGCTGAAAATAATCATACCCATCACTGGAATAAGTGTTGTGGTTAGGATCCACAGCATACTGCAAATCCACATACTCCAAGCGCAATCCCAATTCCGCTTCCAACTGCTTGACCTCATAAGTGTAATTACCATAAATGGCTGGTATCGTCTCCTTATAGGTTGCTTTGCCATCTGCATCCGGATCCAACGGAGAGTTTGTCCCTGGATTAAATTGCATATCAGTAGGAATAGTCCTTCTTCTAAACTTAAAACCTGTTTCTAAAAGTCCATGCTTTAAAGGTCTAGTATAATCCAAATTGAAGTCTGAAACTCGTTGGTCAGCAATCAAGAAAAAGGATTCTTTGCCCGTGTAGGAAGGAAGCGTATTGTCAAAAAAGTATTTCTCATCTTCTCTGTCGAAAGTATAATTAAAACCCATATCAAGCTTGTGGCCTGGTTGAGTAAATAGGTGTTGGTAGGCAATAGAAGCCATTGCAGCAGTCAACACTTCATCCTCTAGAAACTGCCAAAGCCTGAGTCTTTCGCTCATGTCCTTGTTGAAAAAAGGCTGATCCCCTCGGTCTAAAATTGACTCTTGGCTGTACATTCCCGAAACGGTCAGGCTGTTGTGGTCATTGATAAACCAATCTATCCCTGATTTTGAGGTAAAGAAATTGGTGTCTCTGTTCCGTTTCGTTTGTTGATTGATGACTGTTCCGTCAGCATAAGTTCTGGTCACAAATTCATTTTTATTGAGTGTCTCTGTGTAAAGATTGTCGGCTTGCAAAAAGAAGTTGACTTTCCTTTTTCTGTAATTCAAAGCTATGGAAGGGTTTATTTTTGGTGTCGCCTGATACTGTGGACGGATATCAGGAAGGTTTTTCTTTCGCACCCACAAAGCACCCAAACCAGTAGTCAGTCCAATCTTCCCATTGAAACCCTCTTGCTCTTCCTTTTTCAAAACAATGTTTATGATTCCGGCATTTCCATTGGCATCATATTTAGCCGAAGGATTGTTAATGATTTCTATTTTCTCCACCGAAGATGCAGGGATGTTGTCCAAGCCATTTTGATTTCCAAAACCTGTAATGGCTGTTTGCTTGCCATCCATCAATATCATGACCTGATTGTTTCCCCGCAGCTGAATCTGACCATCCTGAGTAGTGATACCGGGCAGGTTTTGCATGGATTGGAGTACACTTCCACCTCCCTGGCTTACATTGTTTTCTACCTTGTACGTCTTCTTATCCATTTTCTCACTCACAGCATCTTGTTCGGCAGCCACTACCACTTCATTGAGCTGCTTTACATCCTCTTCCAAGGAGATCAAACCCAAATCCAAATAGCTGGAATTGGAGCCTACAAAAAGAGAACTACTGTATTTATTATAGCCAATAAACGAGACTTCCAACTCATATTCACCGGGTTTGATAACCATAGTAAAAAGTCCATTTTCATTTGAAATAGTACCAGTCACGAAAGCCAAATCACTCGTTTTTTTAAGAACCACATTAACAAATGACAAAGTCTCATTGGTCACTTTGTCTTTGATTGTCCCCGATACACTGATGGAGGTTTTCTGAGCCATAAGTGCTAATGGCACTAGAAACAGGAAAAGTGCGATGCTGACTTTAATTTTTCTTATCATTTATATAACAAACTTTAATTAGGATTTTGAATTTGATATTTTTGGAATGATTTCAATCCATTTTTAAGCCCAGATTTCATTGGATTCTGTGAGCACTACTGGGTGACCATCTGTTACAAGTATGGTATGCTCATGCTGGGTGACGTATCCTCCTTTGTTACCAACCAATGTCCAGCCATCTTTTTTTTCCACAGCAAAAGTCGAGTTGGTGGAGATAAAAGTTTCTACCGCCACCGTTGTGTTTTTCTTAAACCTTTCTTTGTTGGTTTTCACTCTATAGTTCAAAATGTCATCTGGTGCCTCATGCAAGCTCCTGCCAACTCCATGACCCGCCAGATTTTTAATTACCCTAAACCCATGTTTTTTGGCTTCTGTTTCTATGATGTAACCAATGTCAGCAATCTTAACTCCCCCTTTTATGCTTCCGATGGCTTTTTGTAAAATCAGTTTTGAAGCATCTACCAACGGTTGGTGGTTGAATAGGTCTTTGCCAAGCACAAACGAACCCCCATTATCCGACCAATAGCCATTGAGTTCTGCAGAAACGTCAATATTGATTAAATCACCTTCTTTTAATATCTTTTTTTCTGATGGGATCCCATGAGCAGCTTCCTTGTTTACACTGATACAGGTATAACCCGGAAAACCATAGGTTTCATAAGGAGCAGATTTTGCGCCGTAACTTTTCAAAATACTTTTGCCATACTCGTCCAATTCCTTTGTGGACATACCCACTTGAGCGTATTCCCTCATTAGCTTCAATGTTGTGCCAACAATTTCACTAATCTCTTTCATTCCGATCAGTTCGGATTCTTTTGTTATAGACATGGATTTCTTGTTTCTCTGGGTTGCAAATCTGACCTTTAAAAACCAAACTGAGTTAAAAATTTCAAAAAAACAAAAAATATACAATCCTCAGACTCTTGCCTGGCCGACCATAGCCGTCAGGCAGGCGTACAGGATAGCCTGCCCCGTACTAAGTACGGTGACAAGGAGAAAATTAGAGCTCAACACCTGCTTTAACAACTGCAACAAGATCATTTATTCCTCCATTGCCTTGTCACACTGAACGTGGTGAAGTGTCTCAATTTGACCTTTGTGGAGGATATTGTCAATCGTTTTCTTTTTTTAAAGTCAAAATTTGACTTTAAAAAACTTAACAAAACTGCCACTTCAAAATGCTTTTCGTTTCGTCTTAGGGAGACCCTAAGACTAGTGGAGTGTTTGTTTAATACCTTTCGGTTCAAACGTTTTCAAAAAACTTTACAGCATATTGACAATATTCAATAATCAAATCTTTATCTGTGTCAAATTCTTTTCGCTTTCCTAAATAATTTTGAGAAGTTAATGTAATTTCTTTTCCTTCGCTAAGTTCTTTATAAGAGATACATTTAATGTGCTTCTTTGTAACAAGAACAAATAAGGCATTTTCAAAAGGATAATCTCCATATTTATCTATATCTCTCAACTTTAGCTCTCCACTTGCCCTGTATTTCACTTCAATAAAATGCGCTTGATTGTCTTTAAAAATAACAAAATCAGGCATTTGCCGAATATTCTTTGAAACATCCCCACGTACACCTTTTAAGAGGTCCTTAATTCCCGGAATTGAATTTTCCATGCCATAACTAAATACTTGAAAACCAAGCGATCGAAATAGTTCTTCAACTATTGTTTCAGCA
>CAXBNB010000467.1:0-4320 GCA_963976505.1 uncultured Reichenbachiellaceae bacterium | reverse complement strand
TCATATCTGGAGTACCGCCGTAACCTACCGTACTATTGTCAGGATCAAGTTCGACAACCCTCACGCCGTTTTCGACTGCATCAAGTGACCTTCCATTGGCAGAAAGCATTTTCCAAGCTTCCTCATTCGCTTTTATTCCGGCGTTCCAGGTTGACAATACAATGGGTTTGTCTTTCACCTTTACAGTTGAAGAATACTCTTTTCTCTCTTCCTTTTGATCACAAGAAGCTAGGGATGCTCCTGATAAACCAACCAACCCAAACGCTGACAGTTTTATAAAATCTCTTCTTTCTTTCATGCTAGTTAACTTTTTATGAAGTATTGAATTAGATAATGCATACAAATTTAATCTTTATAGCCAAATTGATTATAACAGATCCTAGGCAAACACATTTAAAAATTCTTACTACCCCCAGAAGTCTGTGATCAGTAAGAGTTGACTCAAATATCATGGGATACCGTAACTGATACGGTAAGGAGGTTTTTATTTTTAAATGCGTTTCCCCAGATACCAGACCAAAAGAGTTTGTTCTTCAATCTATTTTCAAATAAGTTGAATTTCTTTTTTTTGAATGTCTTCATTCACTTAATTTGCCTGATTATCAAAATCCAACTTCTAACGATGAAATTACTCAGCTCTCTATTCAAAGCATTCTGCCTTCTTGTAATTATAGTTCTCGCATCTTGTGAGCAACCTATAGACTACAAGCGCCCTAAAGACACATGGGTATTCAGGTCTGTCATGGACAAAAAACCTAGAATGCTGACTGTGGCATTGCATCAAGACCTGTATGCCTCTTATGACTTGCGAACTGGCAATTTATATAAAGCTTGGAAAGGTGGTGTTAGATATGAAGGTGCTGTTTATACCACCGCTCATGGTGTGCAGCCGACCAGTACTGGTTATCCTTATGTATATGATAGTACAACTCAAACTCAGTGGAAACTAAAATCAGCCAAAGGAACTGAACAACCGACCATCAACTACCTAGGACATATCATAAAAAAAGGTCAGGTAGGGATAGAATTTGAGCTCATTTCAAAATTCGGGGGGTCAGTAAAACTTCGAGAAACTCCTGAGTATGAACTCAAAGAAGGTAAAATGGGGCTTACTCGTGAATTTGAAGTTTTAAAAGGGTCATCAAAAGACCTAACCGCCGTATTGGCTTACAATATTGCTGAAGGCATCATCAGCAGTGAAACAATCAATGGAAAAAGCGCAGACACTAGAACCAAGGAAATTGAAATAGCAGGAAACACTGCAATTAAAACTTATTTCAATCCTGTTCCGGCTGATTGGAAAGAGCCATCTGATCTCACAAATGGAATTCTAGCAAGAGGGATGAAGTTGGAAGCTACCAGCGATTGTAAGACATGTCACATGGAGCATCAAAACCTAGTGGGACCAGCCTATGATTCCATTGCAAAAAGATACCCTTTCGAATGGAGAGTGATTGACCAATTGGCAGACAAAGTAATAAGTGGGGGAACAGGCAACTGGGGAGCGCTATTGATGACTGCTCACCCTGACTTATCGAAAAAAGATGCCCAGGAAATGGTATATTATATACTTTCACTAGACGGAGAGCCAACACCTAAAAAAGAAAAAATAGACCTCTTTGCTGGTACGAAAACCATAGAGGTTGAACTTGATATTCAAGATCGAACCAGCAGCGATACCAAAACCAAACAACCCGGCGTAGCAACGAATTTTTATTTGATTGACGACCGTGCAATTTTATACGATGAACTTGCCAAGAGTACTTCACCTATAATGAATGGCATTGCATCTGCCATTCACAACACGGGTAACGGAAGCTATGGTGGCCCTAAAAGTTTCTACATGGAATTTGACGGATACATCAAATCAGAATCAAATACAGAAAAGGTATTTAGGCTGGTCAGTGACGATGGATCAAAACTCATGTTGAATGGCAAAAAAATTCTTGACAATGATGGAGACCATGCTGCCACAGCCATCGATGGAAAAGCCACTCTCAAAAAAGGATGGAATAAGTTCAAGCTGCAATTTTATGAAGGTGGTGGCGGTTACGCCGTATCGCTTCAATGGTCTGATGATGGCAAAAAATTCACAGTAGTTCCAAATTCTGCTTTGTATCATGACGCAAGTTTTTTCAGGAAGTTGACACCCTATGTACCTAATGAAATTTCTTCAAAAACCATCCCGGGTGATAAAATTCCTTTGGATGCCGTTCACCCTTCTTTCGAAAAGTTTGAAGCCAAACTCTCAGACTTCCATCCTAGAATTGGAGGTATAGATTTTATCGGAGACGACAAAATGGTCATTTGTACTTGGGATTCTGCCGGTTCTGTTTACATCATCAAAAACTACAATTCTAGAAATCAGGAAGCTATGGAAGTAAAGCAGATCGCGAGTGGTCTAGCTGAGCCACTGGGCATAAAAATGGTTGACGGTGAAATGTACGTCTTACAAAAACAAGAGCTAACGAAATTGGTAGATACAGATGGGGATGAAATAATAGATGAATATAGAAAAGTTTGCAACTCATGGCACGTGACTTCTCACTATCATGAATTTGCATTTGGATTGCTTTACAGAGACGGAAATTTCTATGCTACCCTAGCCACAGATTTAGGAGAAGAGCATAAAAATGTACCTGACCGTGGGAAGGTAGTAAGAATCAGCAAAGACGGCAGTGAATTAGAAGTGTTGGCTGAAGGATTCCGTACGCCAAATGGAATATCGCATGGTCCTGACGGAGCATTGTATGTATCAGACAACCAAGGCAACTGGATACCTACCAGCAAAATCGTAAGGGTAGAAAAAGGCAAGTTCTACGGATTTAAACATGCGGACTGGGACAGGGTGAAAGATTATGAAGAGCAACCCCCTTTGGTATGGCTGCCTCATGCTGAGATCAGTAACTCTCCAAGCCAACAAGCTATATTGAATATCGGTCCATACAATGACCAGATGATCCATGGTGATGTAACTCACGGTGGAATCAAACGAGTGTTTATTGACGAAGTAGATGGCGTGAAACAGGGAGCTGCATTCCGATTTATGCAAGGATTGGATGCTGGTGTCAACAGATTGATTTGGGGGCCAGATGGCAACTTATATGCTGGAGGAATTGGTTCTGGTGGAAACTGGCGCCATGAGGGCCACTTGTGGTATTCGCTCAACGGTTTTTCATACAATGAAAAATCTACGTTTGAGATGTTGGCCGTTCGAGCCAAAACAGATGGTATGGAAATCGAATTGACTGAGCCAATACTTGCAGGTACTAATTTAAAAGTAGAAGACTTTGATGTCCAACAATACTACTATGTGGCAACCCCAGCCTATGGCGGACCAAAAAAGGGAGAGGAAGTGCTTAAGGTTGTTTCTGTAAACCTTTCAGAAGACCGCAAGAAAATATTCCTGGAAATTGATGGAATAAAAGAACGTAAGGTGGTGTACATCCACATCAAACAGCCATTTATCAGTCAAAGCAGACAATCGCTATGGTCAACAGAGACTTGGTACACCATGACAAAAATACCGGCCAACAAGCCAGGCTTTAAAAGCTCCACTCCTGCTCACAACACATTGTCCGAAGCAGAAGTAAAAGAAGGGTGGGAATTATTGTTTGATGGAAAATCCATAGACAAATGGCATTCTTACAATGGAGAAGGACTGAATCCTGAATGGGTTGTGACACCTGCAGGAGAACTTCACCTGACCAAAAGAGGTGGAAAGGATATCGTAACCAATGAAGAGTTTGAAAACTATGAATTGACTTTGGAATGGAAAATAATCAAAGGAGGAAACTCCGGATTGATGTTTAACATTGTTGAAGATCCGAAATATGGAAGTATGTGGCATACTGGCCCTGAATTGCAGTTTTTGGACGACAAAAGACATAGAGATTCGAAACTACCATCACACAGGGCAGGGTCACTTTATGATTTGATTCCTACCACTCCTGTCACTGCCAATGAAGCAGAAGAATGGAACAGAATCAGGTTAATAATAAAAGATGGTCATGCGGAGCACTGGCAAAATGGATACAAAGTAGTGGAGTACGAAATGTTTTCACCTGCTTGGGATGAGATGGTATCCAAATCAAAATTCAAGAACAAGCCTGATTTTGGTAAATTCAAAAAAGGCCGTTTTGGTCTTCAAGACCATGGAGACAAAATCTGGTTTAGAAATATAAAAGTGAGGGAGCTGTAGTAAAAATTTTAAGAATCATGAACAAAGGAAAATCGAGAATTTTCCTTTGCTCATCAATTATATTTAGCGAAAACAATGCATTCTTAGTTTTGGAAAATTACTGTCTTGTTTCTGGGTAT